>NZ_JAGKJL010000007.1:0-222619 GCF_020329495.1 Bradyrhizobium australafricanum
ACGGCCAGAGCGGCGATGCCGTGCTCGCCGACAAGGCCTATGACAGCAACGCCCTGCGCGCGATCATCGCGGAAATCGGCGCAACGGCGGTGATCCCGTCAAACCGCACCCGCAGGATCATCATTCCGCACGACGCCGACGCATACAAACAGCGCAACCGCATCGAGCGCTGCTTTTGCCAGCTCAAACACTTCCGACGCTTGGCAACCCGTTATGACAGGCGATCTGACAACTTTACCGGCTTCATCCATCTCGCTGCCGCAATGATCTGGATGCAATGAATGTCGATCGGTCCTAGCGCGTCGCTGACGATCGCGGCCGTGAAGGTCTGGACCAGCTGGAGATCTGGCGGCAGCAGGCCGACAACTTCGATGCCGCTCTCCTGAACCAGTTCGCTGGTCGGACCGATCGAGAGATTTGCCTTACCTGCTCTAAGCGCTTCGGCCGCCTCGGTTCCGCGTGCCTCGAGGGTGAGCCTGACCGTGTCCGGCAAGTTCAACCTGGGGAAAACCTTGTCGCGGACGTACTGTCCGCTCGTGCTGCTCGGCGCCACCACCTCGCCGGCGTCGATCAAAGCCTGCCTGAGCGCGACATCATCGCCGATGTCCGGCCTGGAAGAGCCCGCCCGAACCGCCGCGGCCAAAGGTGCCGTCGCCAGTCCGGCTTCCGATCCCACACGAATTCGGCCATCTTCGATCAGACTTCGAAGTCCCTCACGCGAAAGGATAACCACGTCCGCTTTGGTGCCGTTCGCAAGCTGGTGCCTGATCGTCTTCGGACCGGTGCCCCCCGACGCGCCCGATCCGGTCTCCACCCTGATGCCCGTGCTTCGCTCGAATTCAGGCAGCACGTCTCGATAGACCGCGGCGAATCCACCCGAAATGATGACCTTGATCGTTTTGGGGCCATCGGCGATTGCCGGTGTCGGTGCAGCGGCAGCGGTGCCTTGCTCGGTCATTGCGCATTCCTTTGCCTAGACCGGCAGCTGCGTCTCGATGAACGCGGTGACGAAGCGCGGCATTGCAGGAGTGATATCGGCGCGGCTGCGCACCAGATGGATGCCGGCAAGCTCCGGATTTGCCTGGCGCGCGAGATTGGCCTCGATCCGCTCCCGCAGCGCGTCACCAGGCATATCGACGCGCAGGATCTGCATCATCGCAAGCGCAGGCCCGGTGTAGATGCAGTGCCAGTCGGCGTCGCCGCGGCAATCCGACGGCAACAGTCCCGTCTCCTCCTCGAGTTCGCGCATCACGCTGCCGGCGATATCGACCGTGTCGCCCCTGATATCGTCGAGGTCGGGCGTGCCGGAGGGAAAATAGATGCGCCCGGCATTCGCGGTCTGCTCGCCCATCACCCCGCACACGAAGGCGCCGTCGCTGGCGAGCAGCGCACCCATGCCGAAACCGTTGAACACCTCGCTGTCCGGAAAGCCCCAGTCGCGCCAGGCGAGGAAGCTCGCGAAATCGGTCTCGAAATAGCTCGCGCTGAGCCGCTCGCCGGCGAAGACCGGATCGCGCCCGAGCAGGACGCGGCCGTTCCACAGGTTCGGGTTCAGCCGCTGCTGCTCGGCGAAATGCGCGTCAATCTCGACGCGCCGCTCGTCCGCAAACGGCCAGGGACGCCGCTGCAAGGCAAGGTCGAGCGCGGTGACACGACAAATGAGCGGAGACTGCATATCCGAACGTGTTTACTTCGCGTTTCCGGTCGTCTTCTTGACCTGGTCGACGAACTTGTTGGTGTAGGTCTTGGTGACGTCGATGCCGGCTTTGGCGACATCGGGCGAGCCCTCGCTGAACACCGCGAGCACGGCTTCCGCGCCCTTGGGGTCCATCTTGCCGGTCTCGGAATACATCGGGATCGTGTTCTTCAGGGCCGCGAGATACTGCGCCTTGTCCTTGCCGACGAGCTCGTCGGGCATCTTGGCCATGATGTCTTCGGCGCTGTGCGAATGGATCCAGGCCAGCGTCGCCATGATCGCATTGGTCAGCGCCTGCACCTCCTTCTCGTGGCCGTTGACCCAGGCCGCGGTCGAATACAGGGCGCCGCCGGGATATTCGCCGCCGAACACTGCAAGCGTATCGTGCTGGGTGCGGGTGTCGCTGAGAATTTTGAGGTCCTTGTAGCTGCCCTGCAGCACGGTAACGGCAGGATCGAGCATCACGGCAGCATCGATCTGGCCCTGCTCCATCGCCGCGACCGCGGTGGCGCCGAGACCGACGCCGATCACGGCGGCGCCGGCCGGATCGAGGCCGTTCTTCTTGAGCAGATATTTCAAGAAGAAATCGGTCGAGGAGCCCGGCGCACTGACGCCGACCTTCTTGCCGGCGAGATCCTTGATCGAGTTGATCTCGCCGGTGTGCTTCGGCGACACCACCAGCACGAGGCCGGGATAGCGGTCATAGACCACGAAGGCCTGCAGCTCCTGCTTCTTGGCCGCGAGATTGACGCAGTGGTCGAAATAGCCGGAGACGACGTCGGCGCTGCCGCCGAGCACGGCCTTGAGCGCGTCCGAGCCGCCCTTGAGGTCGACCAGTTCGACCGCAAGCCCGGCCTTGTCGTATTCGCCAAGCTGCTTGGCCAGCACGGTGGGCAGATAGCACAGGCAGGCGCCGCCCCCGACCGCGATGGTGATCTTGCTTTGCGCCGCGGCAAGGCCCGTGGACAGGGTCAGCGCCAACAGCATTCCGGCAAGCTTGCCAAGCAGTTTGTTCATGACGTCCTCCGTTCGACTGGCCGGCAAGATAGAGGAGCCGGCAGGCCTTGAGAAGGCGACTTTCCGACAGCTGGTCAAGCCTGCGGCTGCGGCATAGCATCGTGGCTACAAGAAAACGCCGAAGAAGCGCCAAAGCTAGAAGCACCAAGAATACTTCAGGGGAACATCAAGGGAGGTCTTCATGAATCGTATTGCAACCGCGCTGTCGATCGCTACCGCCTTTGCCGCGGGCTGTGGCGTCACCCATTTGCTGCGGCCGGCGCTCGCCGCCGAGAACATCACGGCGCAGGTCATCCACACCGGCGAGATGGAGGGCGCCAAGCTCGGCGATGCCAACAAGGTCGGCTTCCGTTCCAAGATGTTCGTCTCGGCCGACGGCGCCACCGTCTCGATCCAGGACGGCAACGTGCCGAAGCACATGCATCCCAACACCAACGAGATGCAGTTCGTCCTCGAAGGCACCGGCACGGTCTGGCTCGGCGACAAGGAAGTGACGGTGAAGCCGGGCGACCTGATCGTGATCCCGAAGGGCACGCCGCATGGCGGCACCAAGCCGAACGGCCGCGCCATCAAGGCCATCGCGATCAAGACGCCGCCGCAGGCGCCGGATGATACCAAGCTGCTGGATTGATTGCGGCCATCCTCAACGTCATTGCGAGCGAAGCGAAGGCAATCCATCTCTCCGGATAGGCGGACCCATGGATTGCTTCGTCGCTTCGTTCCTCGCAATGACGAAAGTCGCGCGCGCGCCAGCGCCGGTTCCATGATATGACACTTGACAGATAATTCACTTGCCTCAAGTTCGTTCGCTCCATAGTATGACGATCGTCATTTCATAGAAAGCTAGACCCATGAGCCTGGACGATCACCCCACGGTCAGGGCTGTGCGCGCTCGCAGCAGCGAACCGGTCCGCGACGTCCCGGTTTCATCGGAACTGATCAAGGACATCGCGCGCAGATGCGGAGCCGATGATGTCGGCATCATCGAGTTCGAACGGGCCGCCATCGCGCCGCAGCGGGACTTCATTCGCAAGGTCTATGGCCGGACGCGCTCCCTGCTCGCGATCGTCTGCCACATGAACCGCGAGCCGGTGCGCTCGCCATCGCGCTCGGTCGCCAACGAGGAATTCCACAGCACCTACGATCACGTCAACGAAGCCGCGCGCGCCATCGTTCGCGCGCTCGACGAGCACGGCATCCCGGCCTGCAACTCGGTTGCCGCGTTCCCGATGGAGATGGATCTGCCGAGGATCATGATGGTTCAGCACAAGCCGATCGCGGTGGAAGCCGGTCTCGGCCGCATGGGAATCCATCGCAGCGTCATCCACCCGAAATTCGGCAGCTTCGTCCTGCTCGGCACCATCCTGCTCGGATGCGAGGTCGACGCCCATGACCATCCGATCGACTACAATCCCTGCCTGGAGTGCAAATTGTGCGTCGCCGCCTGCCCGGTCGGCGCCATCAAGCCCGACGGCGGCTTCGACTTCCTGTCCTGCCACACCCACAACTATCACGACTTTCTCGGCAACTTCTCGCAATGGGTGGAGAAGGTCGCGGATGCAAAGGACGCAAGGGACTATCGCGCCCGCGTTCCCCGCACCGAGACGTTGAACATCTGGCAATCGCTGTCGTTCAAGCCGGGCTACAAGGCGGCCTATTGCATCTCGGCCTGCCCGGCCGGCGAAGACGTGATCGGCCCCTTCCTGCACGATCGCGACGGGCATTTCGCCGACGTGGTGCAGCCGCTGATCGACAAGGACGAGTTCGTCTACGTGATCCCGGATACCGACGCCGAGGACACGGTGACGCGGCGCTTTCCGCACAAAAAGCTTCAGCATGTCACGTCCGGCCGCCATACCGGCAGCCTGCAGGCCTATATCTTTTCGCTCTCGCTCGGATTCCAGCGCGGCAGGGCCCGAGGTCTGGATTTCGTGACGCATCTGCGCTTCACCGGCACGAGCGCGCTGGACATGACCGTTGCGATCAAGGGCAAGGATCTCCAGGTGGTGCCGGGACGGCATGTCGGAGAGGCGGCTCTGACCATCACCGCCGATACCCAGGCCTGGCTGCGCGTGCAGAACCGCGACCTCGAACTGGCCGACGCGATTGCCGCGAAGCTGGTGAGCTACAGCGACGAAGCATTGTTCGCCGCCTACATGCGGTGCTTCCCGCTCTGAGCCGCAGCGTAGATGCGTAGGGTGGCTTACGCCTTCGGCTATCCCACCCTACGCATCCTACTGCGCTGCTTCTTACTGCGCGGAATCGACCAGCTGTTCGAGATCGGCAATCAACCCCGGCCCGGTCGGCTGCCATCCAAGCTTCCTGCGCGTCTGCTCGCTGGAAGCCGCCATGTCGTATGCCGCGAACGTGCTGAGCCAGCCAAAGAAGGCTTGCGCCTCTTGCGGGGCGATGGATTTGACCGGCAGCTTCAGCCGCCGTCCGATCGTTTCGGCAATATCGCGCATCGAGACCCCCTCTTCCGCGACGGCGTGATACCTTGCGTTCGGCTCAGCCTTTTCGATGGCCAGCCGGTAGAGGCGCGCCACGTCGAGAACATGCGCCGCCGGCCAACGATTTTGCCCGTCGCCGAGATAGGCGCACACGCCCTTTTCGCGGTACACCGCGATCAAGGGGGTGATGAGACCCTGCCTGACAGGATCGTGAACCTGGGGAAGACGCATGGCCGACGCGCGGACGCCATTCAGCGCCAGGGCCGTCTGTTCCGACACGCGGGGGAATGGGAAATCCGGCGATATCGTTTGGTCCTCAGTCGCGATCTCGCCGGGCTTGGCCAATCCCGCCAAGCCCCCGGTCACGATCAGCGGCCTGTCCGATCCGGCCAGAACAGAACCCAGCGCTTCGATGGCGCAGCGGTCGATCTCGCAGCTCTTCGCGAAATTGGACCAGTCGTGAACGAAGCCCAGGTGAATGACAGCATCCGAAGCGCTTGCCCCCTTGCGCAAGCTATCAAGGTCCTCGAGCGAGCCGCGAAGAGCCTCCGCACCAAGGGCAGAGATCGCGTTCGCGCCCTCGTCCGAACGGGCCATGCCAAGAACCTGATGTCCGGCGGCGATCAGGTCCTTGACGACGGGCGTGCCGATGAATCCGGTGGCACCAGTGACGAACACACGCATGAGGAAGTCTCCAGGTTTCGTTGGAGACAAATCTGGCCCTGCGCGCTATCCTGTTAAAGTAGTGACCTTATCATGGTATAATAGCTAACAGGATGAGCGAACCGCTCGCGCAAGAGAACCTGCTCGGCGCCTACCTGAAGGACCGCCGCAGCAAGCTCGATCCGGCCGTGTTCGGCTTTCCGCCGGAGCGGCGGCGCACGCCGGGCCTGCGCCGCGAAGAGGTGGCGCAGCGCGCCAACATCAGCGCGACTTGGTACACTTGGCTCGAACAGGGCCGCGGCGGCGCGCCCTCGGCCGATGTGCTCGACCGCATCGCGCGTGCGCTGATGTTGACCGATGTCGAGCGCGAGCATCTGTTCCTGCTCGGCCTCGGCCGCACGCCCGAGGTGCGCTACCAGAAGAGCGAAGGGGTCACGCCCCGGCTGCAGCGCGTGCTCGACGCGCTGGAGCCGCGCCCCGCCGTGATACGCACCGCGACCTGGGATATCGTCGCCTGGAACCGGGCCGCGACCGTGATGCTGACGGACTACAGCTCCCTGCCGCCGCGCGAACGCAACGTGCTGCGCTTCATGTTCCTCGATCCGCGCGTCCGCGCAGCACAACATGACTGGGCCAGTGTGGCGCGCTTCGTGGTCGGCGCCTTCAGGGTGGACGCGGCACGCGCCGGCGCCGCTGCCGAGGTGCAACCGTTCGTCGACGAGCTCTGCCGGCTCAGTCCGGAATTCGCGGCGCTGTGGCGCGACAACGACGTGCGAACGCACGGCGAAGGCGTCAAGCAGCTCCGGCATCCGATCCTGGGCCCGGTCAAGTTCGAATATTCGGCGTTCGCGGTCGACGGCCGGCCCGACCTCAGCATGATCGTCTACAACCCGATCGACCCCGAGGTGGCGGAGAAGATTCGCGGGTTGATCGAGGCCGCGCCGGCAGTGCCCTAGTCCCGCGTCACCGGCGTCGGCCGCCACACCAGCAGCCGATTCTCGACCATCGTCACGCCCATGTCGATCAGGATGACGAAGGCCGACAGCACGAACATGCCTGCGAACACGCCGGCGACGTCGAAGACGCCCTCGGCCTGCTGGATCAGGTAGCCGAGGCCGGCGGCGGAGCCGAGATATTCGCCGACCACCGCGCCGACCACCGCAAAGCCGACCGAGGTGTGCAGCGAGGAGAACATCCAGGACAACGCCGACGGCCAGTAGACGTGGCGCATCAGCTGCCGCTCGTTCATGCCGAGCATGCGGCCATTGTCGAGCACCGTGGTCGGTACTTCCTTGACGCCCTGGTAGACGTTGAAGAACACGATGAAGAACACCAGGGTCACGCCGAGCGCGACCTTGGACCAGACGCCGAGCCCGAACCACAGCGCAAAGATCGGCGCCAGCACCACGCGCGGCAACGCGTTGACCATCTTCACGTAGGGATCGAACACCGCGGCGACGCGCGGCTGGCGCGCGAACCAGAAGCCGACCAGAATGCCGCCGGCCGAGCCGATCACGAAGGCGAGGATGGATTCCCACAACGTGATCGCGAGATGCTTCCAGATCACCCCGGTCGAGAACCATTTCACGATCTGGCTGAAGACGTCGATCGGATTGGAGAAGAAGAACGGCGGCAGTAGCACCTTGCCGAACACCGGCACGGTGGAAAAGACCTGCCACAGCGCCAGCGTGACGACGGCGACCAGAACCTGCAAGGACAACAGCGTGACGCGCGACATCAGGCAGCTCCCGCCTGCGTCGACTGGACATAGCCCTTCATCACCTCGTCCTTCAGCACGCCCCATATCTCGCGGTGCAGGGCATGGAAATCCTTCTCCATCCGGATCTCGGCGATGTCGCGCGGCCGCGGCAACGTGATGCGCCAGTCGCCGATGATGCGCGCGGAAGGACCGGCCGACATGATCACGACGCGATCGGCCAGCGCGATCGCTTCCTCGAGATCGTGGGTGACGAACAGCACCGCCTTGCGGTCAGCACTCCACAATTCCAGCAGCAGATTGCCCATGATCTGCCGGGTCTGGGCGTCCAGCGGACCGAACGGCTCGTCCATCAGGAGGATCTTCGGATCGCGGATCAGGACCTGCGCCAGCGCGACGCGCTTGCGCTGGCCGCCCGAGAGCATGTGCGGATAGCGATTGGCGAAGGCGCCGAGCCCGACCGAGGTCAGCCATTTCTGCGCGCGCGCGAGCGCCTCGGTGCGCGGCGTGCCTGATATCTCGAGCCCGATCGCGACATTGTCGATCGCGGTCTTCCAGGGGAACAGTGCATCGGCCTGGAACAGGTAGCCGGCATCACGGTTGAGGCCGCTCAGCGGCTTGTCGAAGATCCTTGCCGTTCCGGCCGCGGGCTTGAGCAGCCCGGCCGTGACATTAAGTAGCGTCGATTTCCCGCATCCAGTCGGTCCGACAATGGCGACGAACTCGCCATGATCAACCGAAAGATTGGCCTGTTCGACCGCGGTATAGACGCGTCCATCCGCCAACCGAAACGCCACCGTCGCACTGTCAAGCGCGACCGCCGTCGGCTCCGTCATCGCCACGCATCCCTCCCGAACTTTCCGAGATGGCTTAGCGGTTCGGGCGGGCAAGTCAACGCAGGAAGATGGCCTAGCAAACAAGGCTGTGGTCACGCGATTTTCAGACAGGCCAGGGTTGCTCAATTGCGCGACCGGGTTGCGCATTGCGCCGACATCGTCGAGGCTGCGGGCCAAAGCGACGGACAAGGAGACAATCATGCGGATCGCAGTGGTGGGCGCCGGAGGCGTCGGGGGCGGCTTTGGTGCGGCGCTCGCGCATGCCGGCGCGGACGTCACCTTTATCGCGCGCGGCGCTCATTTGGCCGCCATGCGCAGCGAGGGGCTGAAGATTCAGGGCGGCCGCGGCGAAACCCATCTGGTCCCGACCCAGGCGACCGACGATCCGGCAAGCGTCGGCCGCGTCGATATCGTGCTGTTCTGCGTCAAGCTGTGGGACGTCG
Source organism: Bradyrhizobium australafricanum (assembly GCF_020329495.1). NCBI lineage: Bacteria > Pseudomonadati > Pseudomonadota > Alphaproteobacteria > Hyphomicrobiales > Nitrobacteraceae > Bradyrhizobium > Bradyrhizobium australafricanum. The sequence goes on from NZ_JAGKJL010000007.1 coordinate 8,823, forward strand.
AGAGCGCCGGCCAACACATCAGGCCGATGGTCGGCCCCGACACCGCGGTGATCCCGCTGCAGAACGGCATCGACGCGCCCGACAGGCTGGTCCCGATCCTGGGACGCAACGCCGTGATGGGCGGCGTGGCGCAGATCTCGGCCTCGATCATCAAGCCTGGCGTCATCAACCAGGTCGGCACCTTCATGCGCATGATCTTCGGTGAGCTCGACGGCCGCATCACGCCGCGCGGCAAGGCGCTGCTCGATCTCTGCCTGAAGGCCGGCTTCGACGCGACCTTGAGCGAGCAGATCAACGCCGAGCTCTGGATGAAGTTCGTCGGCCTCGCCACCAATGCCGGCATGACCGCGGTCACGCGGCTGCCGATCGGCAAGCTGCGCGACGACCCCGATTTGCGCCCGCTCTTCGTATCGGCTTGCGAGGAGATCATCGCCGTCGCGCACGCCAGCGGCATCAAGCTGCCGCCGGATGCGCTGACGAAAGTGCTCGACTTCATCGGACACGCGCCGCCGGCGATGAAGGCCTCCATGGCGCTCGATCTCGAGCGCGGCAACCGGCTCGAACTGCCGTGGCTGAACGGCAAGGTGGTCGAGCTCGGCCGCAAGCTCGGCGTCCCGACGCCGACGCACGACATGCTCTATGCGGTGTTGAAGCCCTATGCGATGGGCGCGCCGTCCTGATAGCCCAGCAGGACCGAAATCTGCCGGCCGGCCTCGCGCACCAGCTTTGAATATTCCAGTAGCTTCCGCTCGTCGATGCGCGCGCTCGGTCCGTAGAGGCCGACCGAACCGACGACCTCGCCGCGGTGGTCGAAACACGGCGCGGAGACGGCGACCGCTCCGGCGAAGATCTCGCCATGGCTGGTCGCATAGCCGTTGCGCCGCGCAAAGGTCAGCGCGTCCTCGAGCCGCGCGCGATCCGCGCTCTTTGCCATGCCGGCAAGAAGCGCGGCCTGCCGCTTCGGGTCCATGAAGGCCAGCATCGCCTTGCCGGTCGATCCCTGGATCAGGCTCAGACTGTGACCGACGCCGCGGCTGATCGAGAGCACGTGACGACTCTCGCATTCGAGGATGCAGATGCCGCGATCGTCCTGCTCGCGGAACAACGCTGCGGTCTCGCCGGTCGCCTCGCGCAGGCCTTCGACCACCGGGCGGGCGATCGCGACCACCTCGAGACCGTTCAGCCAGACATGGGCCAGCTTCATCACGCCGTGCGACAGCCGGAAGCGCTGCGGGTCGCCTTCGGCCTGGATCAGGTCGCGCTGCGCCAGCGTCTGCAGCAGGCGATAAAGCGTCGGCCGGCTCAGCCCGACCCGCTTCTGGATCTCGATCACGCTCATCGCCGGCTGATCCGGCGTGAAGCATTGCAGGATCGCGATGGCGCGGTCGACCGCCCGCACGCCTGACGCCCCCTGCTCGGCGTCCTGAACTTCCGCCTTCGGTTTCTTTGCCATCCGTCCACATCCGCAAAATCGGCAGGGGCGCGCTGCATCCAGCGCGCTTGACCAATCGGCCCCCGCGGATACCATGACAAATTATGAGAACAATGTCCACTAAATGGACATACGAAAAATCGACGGGAGGATTGGAATTGCTGGAGACAAACACCTCGCGCAGATGGGCCGTCGCCGCGATCGCCACGCTGATGCTCTCGACGCCGCTGGCGTACGCCGCACCCGACGGCTCTGATATCTCGGACGGCGTGGTCCGGATTGCGGTGCTGGGTGACTACGGCAGCGGCCGCGATCTCGGCGGGCCGGGCTCGGTGACCGCCGCCAAGCTTGCCGCAGAGGATTTTCACAACAAGGTGCTGGGCAAGCCGATCGAGATCATCTCGGCGGATCACCAGAACAAGCCCGACGTCGCGGTCGGGATCGCCCGGCAATGGTTCGACGTCGAACACGTCGACGCGGTGACCGATCTCGCCGTGAGTTCGGTCGGACTCGCCGTCGCCGGCCTTGCAACGCAGAGCAACCGCACCGCGCTGGTCTCGGGCGCCGCGACGTCCGATTTGACCGGCGACAAATGCTCGCCCGTCGTCACGCATTGGGCCGACGACACCTACGCGCTGTCGGCCGGCCTGGTCGGCGAGCTGAGCCGCCGCGTCGGCAAGGAATGGTTCTTTGTCGCGGTCGACTATTCGTTCGGCACCGCGATGGTGAAGGATGCCTCGCGCGCGGTGACCGATACAGGCGGCAAGGTGATCGGCGCGGTGCGCTATCCCTTCAACACCACCGACTTCTCGTCCTTTTTGCTGGCCGCCCAGAGCTCCGGCGCCAAGGTGGTGGCGCTGGCCGGCACTGGTGCCGATACCGTCAACGCGGTGAAGCAGACCCACGAATTCGGCCTGCAACAGGGCGGGCAGACCATCGTCGGCATGCTGACCTTCATCTCCGACGTTCATTCGATCGGCCTGCGCGACGCGCAGGGCATGTACATCGCGTCCCAATACTACTGGGATGATGACGACGGCACCCGCGCCTTCGCCAAGCGCTTCATCGAGATCGAGAAACGTGAACCGACCAAATTGCAGGCCGCGACCTACGCCGCCGTGCGCCACTATCTGAAGGCGATCGAGGCCGGCGGCAGCGACGAGGCGAAGGCGGTGAACGCCGAGATGCGCAAGCTGCCGGTCGATTTCTTCGGCCGCCCCGCGCACATCCGCAAAGACGGCCGCGTCGTCTACGACCTCTCGCTCTACCGCGTGAAGAAGCCGGACGAGAGCAAATATCCCTGGGACTACTACCAGAAGATCGCGGCCATCCCCGGCGACAAGGCGTTCCGCCCCGAGGGAACGGGCGGCTGCAAGCTCGACAAGTAGGACGCACCATTATCGCCGCGACGTACGGTCGCGCATGCAAGATCAAGGAGGAGCCGATGCCGCTTCGCAACGATTTCGATCAGCTTGTTGACGTCAAGGGTGGCTTCATCAGCCGCGAGATCTTCGTGGATGCCGATATCTATCGGCAGGAGCTCGACAAGGTCTTCACCCGCGCCTGGCTGCTGGTCGGGCACGAAAGCCTGGTGCCCAATCCCGGCGATTTCTACACCTCGCGGATGGGCGAGGAATCCGTCATCCTCTGCCGCGACAAGAAGGGCGAGATCCACGTCTTTCTCAATTCGTGCCGGCACCGCGGCATGAAGGTGTGCCGCTACGAGCAGGGCAACACGTCATTGTTCACCTGCCCCTATCATAGCTGGACCTACACCACCGACGGCAAGCTGCAGGGCGTTCCGCTGCACCGGACGCTGTACGACGGGGTGCTCGACCGCGACGCCAACTCGCTGATCTCGGTGGCGAAGCTCTGCAATTACAAGGGCTCGATCTGGGCGACCTGGGACAAGGACGCGCCCGACTTCATCACCTATCTCGGCGATGCCAAGATCCATCTCGACCAGGCGCTCGACTGCCGCGACGGCCGCGAGGGCGGCTCCGAGGTGATCGGCGTCCACAAATGGGTGTTCCCCGCCAACTGGAAATTCGCTGCTGAGAATTTCCTCGGCGACACCTATCACAATCCAAGCCATCGCTCGGTCGACCTGATCGGCATCGGGCCGAGCGCTGCCGCCGGCAAGAAGGGCCGCCGCGACGACGAGCTGGAGAAGGCACAGCACGTCTGGATCAGCTTTCCGGAAGGCCATGGCGTGCACAGCGCGATCCAGCCGGAGGCCAATGAATATATCGAGTCCTTCCTCGACAACCCGATCCTCGAAAAATACTTCCGACACTGTTTCGAGGAGCGCAAGCGGCGACTCGGCGAAGGGGCGCGGCTGCTGCCGTTCGTCGGCACGATCTTCCCCAACACCTCCTATCACGGCCGCCAGCCGCGCGGACTTTGCGCGTGGCATCCGCACAGCCCGACCTCGACCGAAGGCTGGCGCTTCTTCCTGGTCGACAAGGACGCCCCGAAGGAAGCCAAGGAATATCTGCGCCGCTACTACATGCGCTACTCCGGCCCGGCCGGCATGACCGAACAGGACGACATGGAGAACTGGCTCTATGCCACCGCGGCGAGCACCGGCACGGTGGCGCGGCGTTATCCCTTCAACTATCAGCAGTCGATGGGCGCCTACGTCACCGATCATCCGCTCGGCGGCGATGTCTCGACGCAAGTCACCGAGCAGATCGCGCGCGGCTTCTATCGCCGCTGGACCACTTACATGCAGGGCGGCGACTGGCACGAGCTGCTCGGATCACCCGCTGGCAACCGGCAGGCCGCAGAATGACCGCGCCCGCAAAAACCGTCCTCGTCAGCGGGGGCACCTTCGGCATCGGCCGCGCGATCACGCTCGGCCTCGCCAGGCGCGGCCACGCGGTGGTCGCCTTCGGTCTCGAGGCGGCGCAGGTCTCGAGTACCGCGCAGAACGCCATTCCGGCCCTGCGCGAGGAGCTTGATCGCGAAGGGCTCTCGGCCGAACTGATGGAAGCCGATGTGTCGCAGGCCGGCGATGTCGCCAAGGTGGTCGCCCACGCGATGGCGCGGTTCGGGCGCATCGACGGCGTCGTCAACAACGCCGCGATCGGCCCGCTCGGCACGGTGCTCGACACCGACGAGGCGCTGTTCGACCGGATCATCGCCGTCAACCTGAAGGGACCGTATCTGACCAGCCGCGCCGCGATCCCGCACATGATCGCGCAAGGCGGCGGCTCGATCGTCAACGTCGGCTCCGGCGCCGGCTGGGGCAAGCCGAACATGGCGGTCTACAGCGCAAGCAAGGGCGGCGTTGTCGCGCTGAGCGCAGCGATGGCCTACGACTTCTTCCACCAGCGTATTCGCGTCAACACCGTGATTCCCGGCGGCGGCGGCATCGTCAGCGGCATGAGCCTCGGCCGTGTCGGCGGCGATGCGGCGCGTTTCGGCAAGGGCGCGCCGGGCACCGCCGCGGGTCGCGTCGCCGCCGGTGACGACATCGCCAATGTGGTCGCCTTCCTGCTGTCGCCGGAAGCGGAAACGCTGTCCGGCACCGTGATCGATGTCGGCTGCTTCGCCCAGCAGGGCGGACCGATTCCGCCCAAGCCGGCGCTCTGACAACCCTGCGATGCCTGATGAGGAGATAGCGATGACGACGACCGTTCAGGATCAGGACCAACAACAACACGCCGGCAACGCTGCGATCGAGCGATCGGCGGCCTACTACCGGCTGAAGGCCGATGTCGAGGATTTCTACTACCACGAGGCCGATTTGCTCGACGACCGGCGCTTCCGCGACTGGCTCGAGCTACTCACCGACGACATCAGCTATTTCATGCCGATCCGCCGCAACGTGAAGTTCGGCCAGCAAGCTGCGCGCGAGAACACCAAACGCGGCGAAGGCATCAGCTGGTTCGACGAAGACAAATGGACATTGACCAAGCGGGTCGAGCAGATCCTGACCGGGGTGCACTATGCTGAGGAGCCGCTGTCGCGGATCACGCATATGGTCAGCAATGCGCAGATCAAGGGCGCGCGGCCCGACATCGATGCAGCCCATGAGCTCGATGTCACCAGCCGCTTCCTCGTCTATCAGAACCGCGTCGAGTACGAGACCTACATCTTCGTCGGCCGCCGCAACGACGCGCTACGCCTGACCGACACTGGCTGGAAGATCGCGCGGCGCGAGATATTGCTTGAACAGAATGTCCTGCTGGCCAAGAATCTCACCACGTTCTTCTGAACGAGGCCAATTCCGAGTGGGCCAAGCGTAGCAGGGGTAGCGATGATTGACGTGATGGCGATCAAGGTGGGGACGCGGCTGAAACTCGAGGCCGGCGTCGTCGCCGAAGTGGTGGAGAACATGGACGATGGCCAGTGGTTGCAGGTGCGCTATCTGGAGTGCCCTGCCCGGCCCGCCGACGTCGGCACGGTGGAGCTGTGCCACGCCCAGGACGTCATCAAGGTGCTCAGCGAGTAGTTCCAGTCAACGGACCGACGATCATGCTGCGATTTGAATACATGCCGAGCGATTTTCATCCGCTGTTCCTGTTCCTCGGCGAAGCCGCCGATCTCGCCGCCCTGGCGATGCTGCTGCGCCACTTTGCCGAGAACCCGCAGAGCATTGCCGTGGCGGAGCGGATTCCCGGCGCCGTCTCGCGCGACGCGCTCGTGCTGGCGCCCGCCGACGACGAATTCGGCATGCGCGATCTCGGCGGCCGGTTTGCCTGGAAGCTGACCGATTGGCAGGCGGAGCGGATCGCCGAGCGCATCGAGCTGTTAACCCCCGAGGATAGCAAGTCCGGCTCGGAGATCGTCGAGATCGGCAGTGACGGCGAGATCCCGGTCAAGCTGTCGCGTGGCGAATTCACCGACGACTTCCTGATCACGCGCAGATAGCGGTGTTCGCGTGAGTACACACCGCAAGCCAAAGGTCCTGATTGCCGGCGCCGGGATCGGCGGTCTCGTCGCCGGATTGTCGCTGCTGCAGCGTGGCATCGAAGTCGAGATCTTCGAGCAGGCGTCCGAGCTGCGCGAGCTTGGCGCCGGTGTCCAGCTCAGCGCCAACGGCACCAGCGTCCTGATCGCGCTCGGGCTCGAGGAGGAGATGCGGGCCATCGCCTGCGAGCCCTCGGGCAAGGAAATCAGGCTGTTCAGCACCGGGCGGACCTGGAAACTGTTCGACCTCGGCGCCTCCTCGCGCGCGATCTATGGCGCGCCCTACTGGATGGTGCATCGCGGCGACTTCCACCGCGTGCTGGTCGACGCATTCACGGCTCGAGCACCGGGGCGGCTGCATCTTGGCAGCCGCTGCACCGGATTTGATCAGGACGACGACGGCATCTGGCTGCACCTTGCCAATGGCGAGCGTCGGCGCGGCGACGTCGTGGTCGGCGCCGACGGCGTACACTCTGCAATTCGCCGGCAGATCGGCGGCGACACCAAGCCGTTCTTTTCGGGCGTGGCCGCCTGGCGTGGGCTGGTGCCGATGGAACGGCTACCGCCACCGCTCAGGCGCGACGTCGGCACCAACTGGATCGGCCCGGGCGGCCACGTCATCACCTATCCGGTTCGCCGCGGCGAGTTGTTGAACTTCGTCGGTATCTTCGAGGGTGAGAGCTGGTCGGTCGAATCGTGGACCGAACGCGGCACGCGCGAGGCCTGCAGCGGAGCCTTTGCCGGATGGAATCCGCAGATCCACACCATTATCGCGAGCCTCGATATTCCCTACAAATGGGCGCTGCTCGGCCGCGACCCGCTCGATCGCTTCGTCGTCGGGCGCGCCTGCCTGCTCGGCGACGCCGCGCATCCGACGTTGCCGTTCCTGGCGCAAGGCGCCAACATGGCGATCGAGGATGGCATGGTGCTGGCGCGCTGCCTCGAACGCTTCCCGCCCGAGGAAGCGCTGCAGCGCTATCAGGCCGCGCGGCTGACGCGGACGAACGCGATCGTGGTGAAGTCGGCCGAGAATGCCAGGCGCTTCCATAATCCGGCACTCGCCGACGCCGAAGGCGCCGATGCCTATGTCTCGCGCGAATGGCAACCGGACCGGGTGCGCGAGCGCTATGACTGGCTGTTCACCCACGATGCCCTGCGTGTGCCGCTTTGACGGGACGAGTTTCGCGGGCCCGCCTCACTGAACGGGATGGCGTCCGCGGCGCACTGGACGTTCCGGGGGTGGTGGCGGAGGAGCGAAGAAGGGATTGACGATGCACATCGCAGAGAGACCCGATGCCGTCGCCTGACACTGCGGGATCGAGGTGTAGCTGCAATCGATGTGGTCTCCGGCCATCGGCCCGTTATAGAGATGCAAACAGACCGGATAGTTCGGATCATAGGCCTGTCCGGCGGCAGGTCGGGCCAGCGCGACCGCGAACGCAGCGATCGCCAAAAGTTTCAGGCGCATCGGATTCTCCTTATTGCTCGGACCGTTTCCTCACAACTGCCGTAGTTAGTCAACCGCACTGGGGACACGACGGCCATACAGTCTTGAGCGACGGCAGGCGGCAAGCCTGAGCGCGCTAGTTGGCGGACTGGCGTTGTCGCTGCCCCCGTTGCTTTGGCGGCTTTTTCGGACCTTTGTAGAACGGATTGACCGAACACGTCGCGGAGCGCCCCGAGGCCGTCGCCTGACACTGCGGAAGCGACGTGTAGCTGCAATCGATATACTCGGGCGTCAGCCTGCCGCCATAGACTTCCAGGCACACCGGATAGTTCGGATCGTACATTTGCGCGGCGGCGGGCTCGGCGAGACCGGCGCCGAGGGCGGCGATGATGATGAATTTCAAACGCATCGAATTCTCCTCAAGCCTGGTCCGGATCGCCGGGCGCGTGGCTATCGCTGTTCGTCGGCCGGCTTGCCGTCGCCCTCACCGAGGCAGCGGATCATGAAGGCCGTCGTGTCCCGCGGCAGCACTTGCGCGGCGCGCGCCTTGAGACGGCATTCGAGCTGCGCGATCTGGCGCGCCCGCTGCCGTTCGGACGGCAGCGTCGATTGCCGCAACCGCCGCAACGTCATCGGCGAGCCGTCCGACTCGAAGCTCAGCTCGTATTTCTTGCCGTTCTGGTCGGTGGCGGCGCAGGTGATGGTGGACACCTGCCGCGTGATGAAGCTTCCGACCTGACGGCATGAGCCCGTCGACATCTCGACCAGCGGCACCGGCAGACCATCCACCCGCGGGCGGTCGCTGGACTTCAGCAACATGCGGTCAACCGCGAGCTCGAACAGATTGTCCTGGGTGCGCTCGGTGCTCTCGCCGGAGAACGAGATGATGTGGCTCTTGTCGGCGGGATCGTCGAGCACCACGGTGAATTCGGAACGGCCGCGCAGGGTGTGGAAGTAAGCGACTGCCTTGCAGGTGTAGCTGCGACCGGCGACGGTGACATTGCGGCAAGTGCCGGACATCAACGCGTACAGATCGACGTCGTAGACCGGACCGGCGGCAACGGCCAGCGCCGGCCAGCAGAGGACGGCAGCCGCAATCAATTGAGCGAAACGGGGGATCATGCTGAAGCGGTCGAAAACACGGTCGCTGGAGGGGTCCATGGCGCAAGGTCGCTGATTTCCACGGACTGTGCAACGACGAAGCAGGCCTAAATGTGGACACCCCGCGAACGGCTGGGGAACGCAGTACAATCCGTGCTGAAAGGCCGCGGCGTCAGATTTGCGGGCCGGACAGCGTCACCTCGCGCTCGGCGCGGAACACGTTGCTATAGAGGTTCGCGATCCACTGGCGGCCGCTTGCCGTCATGTTCAGGCAGTTGATGGCGCCCTGAATGTGTGGCGCAACCATGTTCCAGTAGAATTGCGGATAGCGGTCGACGATATCGGCCGGCGACTCATAGCCGAGCTGGCGGTTGATGCCGACCTCCTCGAACTCGTGATAGAGCGCGTTGGCCTTCCTGATGTAGTTGGGATCGCCGAGCTGACCGATGAAATCGGCCGCCCGGACGATCGACGCCTCATCGTCATATTGCTGGCCTTCGGGCGCCGGAAACCGCGTGCCCTCGATGTTGCGCGCGACGCGCTCGCGATCGAGCGGAAGGACGGCCTCGAGCCTATCGAGCACATACAGCTTCGAGCGGTCGACATGATACGGCATCAGGCCGGCATCCGACGAGCCACGCGGCAGCACCACCTTGTTGCCGGAGGCATCGATGACGTAGCCATCGGGTCCATCGCCTTTCAAAAGTCCGCGCACATAGCCGATGTCGTGAGTCAGGCAGGCGATGATGGTGTGGGTGTAATCCTCGGCGGTGACGTGGGTGTGCAGCGCGCGGCCGCGGATGATGTCATGCCCGGCGAGCGTGACCAGCATCGTGTGCTCGACATTGTGGTAGAGCGCGTCGCTGTTGCCGATGCATTCCAGCGCGATGCGCGCGGCGGCAGGCAGGAGTTCACCGAAGCGCGCCTGCGAAGCGCCGAAGGTGCGGCTGACATGCGTGGCGAGAAACTTCTCCAAAGCACCTGCCGCCAACTCAGGTAACGTCATCATCGATGCAGCCCCCGACCGCGCAACGTTCCTCGCTCGCCCCGATCTCACGCCGTAGTTGGGCAGCGACTATAGCGTATCTACGGGCGTGCGGCTACGCGCTGACGGGCGTGACGATTCGCTCCGGCCGTACTTTCCCGGTCTTGTCGGCTGCGACGCCAGAGCTGCTGATAGTGGCATGAACCCTGCATGATTCGGGTCAGACCGGGTTAACCCCACTGATAAAGGCCGTCATGCTCGTTACGCTCGTCGCCATCCTCTGCAATGCTCAACTCTGCATGGAAAAGGTCGTCACCACGAGTGACCAATCCGGCATCACCATGGGCGCCTGCGCAGTGAATGCGCAGATCGGCATCGCCGATTGGCTCGCCAAGGGGCCGTATCACGAATGGCACCTGCAGAGCTATAAATGCATCATGGGCAAGTACGTACCCAAAAACGAAGTGTGATGTGTGCTCACAGCCCCGGACGGGGCTGATCCGCTTCGACCGGAACAGCCTGCGAAACCACCGCGCAGGCGCCCGCGCCTCGAGTCAAAGTCCAATTTATGGGCTATCACTGTCGTTAACGACGGTGAGACATGAGGTCGCCCTGGAATGCCCGCAACGCCGCTGATTGCCTATGCGCATGTCGGCAAGAGTTTTGACAGTGGTCGCGTGGTGGCGGTCGACGACGTCTCGCTCGACGTGGCCGAGGGTGAATTCCTGGCGATCGTCGGCGGCTCGGGCTCCGGCAAGACGACGCTGCTGAGGCTCGCCAATCGCCTGATCGAAGCCGACCACGGCCGGATCGCGGTCGAGGGTGAGGATGTCAGCCGCATCGACCCGATCCTGCTGCGGCGCCGCATCGGCTATGTCTTCCAGAGCGGTGGGCTGTTTCCGCATCTGTCCGTCGCCGACAACATCGGCATCACGCCACATCTGCTCGGCTGGACGCAGGCGGAGATCGCGGCGCGGGTGGATGAACTGCTCGACCTTGTGCGGCTCGACCGCTCACAATATCGCGAGCGTTTGCCGCACGAACTCTCCGGCGGCCAGCGTCAACGCATAGGCGTCGCGCGTGCGCTGGCTGCGAAGCCGCGCATCGTGCTGATGGACGAGCCGTTCGGCGCGCTCGATCCGCTCACCCGCGACGCGCTCGGCGACGATTATCGAACGCTGCACCACGAGCTCGGCCTGACCACGGTCATGATCACCCACGACATGACCGAGGCGTTGCTGCTGGCCGATCGTGTCGCGGTGATGCGCGGCGGCAGGCTGCTGGCCCAGGGCACGCCGGCGGAACTCTCGGCCAGCACCGATGGCTATGTCGGTGAACTGATGCGCACGCCGCGGCGGCAGGCGGAACGCCTGGGCGCTTTGCTGCCGCGGGGCGACACGGCATGACTCTATCAGCCGATCCGCGCTGGACCGAGGCGCTTTCCCATCTGCCCGACTATCTCGGCAATCATGTGCGGGTCAGCGTCGCCGCGCTGGCGCTCGGGCTTCTGATCAGCCTGCCGCTTGCGATCATCGCGCGTAACCGGCCGGTGCTGCGCACGACGTTGCTCGGGCTTGCCAGCATCGTGCAGACCGTGCCCGGTCTCGCGCTGCTCGCATTGTTCTATCCGCTGCTGCTGGCGCTCGCCGCGTTGACCGCGGCGTGGCTCGGCTTCAGCTTCTCCGCCTTCGGCTTCCTGCCCGCCGTGCTGGCGCTCGCTCTCTATTCGATGCTGCCGGTGTTGCGCAACACCATCACCGGCCTGTCCGGGGTCGATCCGGCGGTGCTGGAAGCCGCCCAGGGCGTCGGCATGACGCCGCGGCAATCGCTCACCATGGTCGAGCTGCCGCTGGCGCTGCCGGTGATGATGGCCGGGATCCGCACCGCGGCGGTATGGGTGATCGGCACCGCCACCTTGTCGACGCCGATCGGCCAAACCAGCCTCGGCAACTATATCTTCGCGGGATTGCAGACCCAGAACTGGGTGTTCGTGCTGTTCGGCTGTTTCGCTGCGGCCGTGCTCGCGCTTGTGGTTGACCAATTGCTGGCGCTGATCGAGAACGGCTTGCGCAATCGCAGCCGCATCCGGACGGCGCTCGGCGGGCTCGGTATCGCCGCCCTGATCGCGACGACGCTGGTGCCCGCGATCGCGCGCCCGCATGCGGGCATCGTGGTCGGCGCCAAGACGTTTACCGAGCAATATGTGCTGTCGGCGTTGATCGCGCAGCGGCTACAGGCGGCCGGCCTTCCGGCCACGACCCGCGCCGGCCTCGGCTCCAACGTGATCTTCGACGCGCTCGCGGCCGGCGATATCGATGTCTATGTCGACTATTCCGGAACGTTGTGGGCCAACCAGTTCCACCACACCGACATCAAGCCCCGCGCCGAGCTGTTGGGCGAATTGCAGACAACGCTGGCGAAGCAAGACATCACGCTGTTCGGCGAGCTCGGTTTCGAGAATGCCTATACGCTGGTGATGCCGAGGAAGCGCGCCGAAGAGCTCGGCATCCATTCGATCGCCGACCTCGCGTCACGCGCGGCGACGATGTCGATCGCCGGAGACTATGAATTCTTCTCGCGGCCGGAATGGACCGGCATCCGGAAGGCTTATGGGCTGACGTTCCGCGCCCAGCGTCAGATGCAGCCGGATTTCATGTATGCGGCGGTTGCCTCCGGCGAGGTCGACGTGATCGCGGGCTACACCAGCGACGGACTGATCGCGAAATACGATCTTGTCACGCTCGAGGACAACAGGCACGCCATCCCGCCCTATGACGCCATCGTCCTGCTGTCGCCAAAGCGGCGCGACGACGAGACGCTCAAGGCGGCGCTGCGGCCGCTGCTCGGCAAGATCGATATCGCCGGGATGCGCGAGGCGAATTTGCGCGCGTCGGGCAATGACGCATCATCGTCGCCCGACGCCGTGGCGCGCTGGCTGTGGGACAAGATTGGGCCCCACTGAACGGCCGCGCTCTGCGCCTCAGGCCCTGACCTCCTGGCGCTGGAACAGGACGTAGCCGGCGACGAACAGCACGATGGTGCAGGCGATCAGGCCGACCGTCTGCGGCCAGGCGATCATCACGCTCTGGCCGAACGGCAACGGGGCCCCCATCACGGCGCCGCGGATCTGGTCGAGGAACATTGGGCCGAGCGTGCGCGTGGTCGGCGACAGCACCGCCAGCATCGCCTCGCCAAACAGATCATTGGGCGAGAAGCGCTGCAGCAGCTGGGTCCAGATCGCCGTGCCCGGCGTATCGAGGCCGAGCGCGGCGAAGCGCGGATCGGGCGGCACGATGGCCTGGGCGATCGCGGGCGCCAGCATTGGCCACAACACGGTCAGGAACAACCAGATGCCGAGCACCACCAATGCCGCGGTCGCCGGCGAGCGGAACACGATCGAGAGCAGCATCGCGAGCGACAGCCAGACCCCTGCATAGAAGATCGCGATCACGAGGAAGGCTAGCGAGCGGGCGATCTCCTCGCCGCCCGGCGGAACGCCGAGGAAGATCAGGCCGAGGCCGATCACCAGCAGCCACAGCGCGGTGAGGCTGATCGCGATGGTCGCGAGCCCGGCGAGATATTTGCCGAGCAGCAGCGCGTCGCGATAGATCGGCTGCGCCAGAATCCGCGACAGCGTGCGCCGGTTGTGCTCGCTGTTGATCAGGTCGAAGCCGAGCCCGATCGCCATTAGCGGAATCAGGAAGCCGAGGATGGCGACAAAGGACGGCAGCGGCGCCTGGCTCACCGTGAACAGCCGCAACAGCAGGAATGGATCCTCCGCGGTGTTCTGGCGGAGCGCGACGATCGCCTCATAGAGCGCCGCCATCGCGGTCAGCACGATCAGAAGCTCGAGCATCAGCATGCGGACGCTCGAGATGTTGTCCGACAGCTCCTTGACGAAGACGGCACCGACGCCCTGGAATGCTGAACCTTCACGCCGCATCGCGCACGCCTCCTGACGGGGTGGCCTGGAAATAATGGGCGTAGATCGCCTCGAGGCTCGGCTCGTCGACCGAGAGCCGCCGCAACGCGCCGTTGGCCGCGACCACCGCGCGCGCGGCATCGGCCCGGACGTCGCGGTCGGCGGTCATGCGGAAGCGGTCATCGGCGAGCGTCTCGACATTGCCGACGCCCGGGATCGCCGCGAGCCGCCGCGCAATGCCCGCGCCGTCGGCCTCGACCTCGACGACGAAGCCAGCGCCCAGCACCTGGACCGAGAGCTCGGCCACCGAACCCATCATCGCGATCTTCCCGGCCCGGAACAGCGCGACGCGATCGCAGACGCGCTGCACTTGGTCGAGCATGTGCGACGACAGCAGCACGGTAACGCCCTCAGCCTTCAACTCCCTGATCAGGTCGAGAAATTCAATCGTCGCCTGCGGGTCGAGACCCGTGGTCGGCTCGTCGAGGATGGCGATCTCGGCGCGTTTGACGATGATCTCGGCGAGCCCGAGCCGCTGCCGCATGCCGCGCGAAAACGTCGCGACGCGCCTGTCGGCGACGTCGAGCAGACGCACGCGGGTGAGCGCCGCCGCGATCCGCCGCGAGCGTTCGGCCATCGATAGGCCCATCAACTTGGCGGCGTAAGCGAGGTTCTCCACCGCAGTCAGGTGGTCGTAGAAGCCGACAGCGTCGGGCAGATAGCCGACCCGCCGCTTGACCTGCAACGGCTGCCGCGCGGGATCGAAGCCGAGCACGCTGACCCGGCCGGCCGAGATCTCGGTGAGGCCGAGCATCATCAGGATGGTCGTGGTCTTGCCGGCGCCGTTCGGGCCGAGCAGCCCGAACACCTCGCCCTTGGCGATGTCGAAATTGATGGCGTCGACGACGCTGGTCTTGCCGTAGCGCTTGGTGAGATCGCGTGCCGCGATGACGGTGTCGGGCCGTGTTGCAGCACTGTTGTTCCGCTGCTCGCTCATCGCCGTCCGAACCTCGCAACCGCACCCAGCATCAACAGCAGCGCGACGCCGATCACCCCGGCGCCGGCCATGCCCCAGACGGTGGAAGTGCTCACCGTGACGCGGAACTGGCTCGACGCCGTCTCGCCGCGCGAGGTAGCGCGCATCGCGAGCTGGTAGTCGCCGGCGAGCGACTTGTCGCTCGGCGTCACCAGCGCCTGAACCTCAGTGTCCTTGCCGGGTACCAGACGCTCGATCTTGGCGGGCTGGAACGTGACCTTCCAGCCGTTCGGCGCCGTCGCGGCGAGCTCGATGTTGTCGGCCGGCGCAGTGCCACTATTGGTGACCACGACCGGGATCGTGCTCTGCTCGGCGGCGACCGCACGCGCGCTCAGCAGCCCGTCACGGCCGGAGAGCTGAAGCTGCGGCTGGCCCGCGACGTCGAGTGCCACCTCGGTCTGCGCCGACGCATCCTCGGCGTTGACGGTGACCTTGACCGGGAAATGCCCGGCATCGATCGCGCTCGGCGGCCGCACCTTGAGCTTGATGTCCTTGGATTGCCCGGCATCGATCGGGATCGACGACAATTCCTGTGTGCCATAGGCCTCGGTGAACGAGGTCTCGAAGTTTTGCGGCGCCGCCGCGGCGAAGCTTGCGACCAGGTTGCGGCCGCTGTCGTTCTTGATGGTCAGCGTGTATTCGAAATTCGATTTCGGGCTGCCGCGCAATTCGGGAAGTTTCGACGTCACCGTCAGCTTTGCCGGCAACTCCTTGGCGAGCGCGACCACGATCGGCAACGTCGCCTCGCTGCCCTGCCCTTCGGCCTTCACCGTCAGGGTCTGCTCGGCGAGCGAAGCGTTGGCTGGCACGTCGAGCCGGAGCTGCAGCGGCACGCTGGAGTCGGGCGCCGGCATCGCGGCCGCGACCGGCTGGCCGCCGCCGAGCAGCGTCGCAGTCCAGCCACTCGGCACGCCCCCGACCGATAGCTTGTAGCGCTGCGGGCCGAGATCGTAATTCTGCAGACGCAGCGAGATGTTGGAGGTGGTGCCGGGCCTGATGGTGACGGCCGGATAGTCCGTCATCAAGTAGAGCCCCTTGATATCGTGCGGCGGCTCCGCGGCGGAGTCTGAGGGAACGGCAAGGGGGATAGCAAGTCCGAAGGCGGCGACAAGGCGCGCAACATCGAGCGCTCGCATGGGCAAACACTCCTGCAAGAAGGGCGGGATTGGCTGACTTGACGCTGCGCTGATGAACACCGTGGCAGCGGCGCGACAGATAATCGCAACAATCGTGACGAAATCTCGGCGGCGTAATTACAAATGAGTAATGCGCGCGGTTTCGCGCGACGACCTTCGTCTACCGACGTTAGTCTAGTTCACGATGCGATCGCTGTGATGTGCGGAGCGGTTGTCACGAGGAGCTCGCAGCGCAGTTGCGGTTGGCGACAATGGATTGCTTCCGCCTTAGCCCGAAGGCCGCGAAGCATGCTCAAAGTCCCTTGATGATCCCCGCGTCGATCAACAGGCGATTGAAGCGGCGTGCTTCTGCGCCGTCCTTGCAGGAATAGAATGCGCCGTTGCAGCGAAGCATGATCGCCTTCTGCTCCTCGAACGACGGATCGAGCGGAATGCCCGCGGCTTCCTGAATCACCAGCGGCAGATAGGCGGCGTCGATCGTGTCCATCACCGCCGGGCTCTTCACGGGTTCGAAGTTGACGGCGTCGATCGCATAGTAGGTCGCATAGTAACGCGGATCGTAATCCATCAGCTTCTTGCCGATGCCGGCCTCGTCGAGATCGGGATCGAGCAACTGCGGCGAGAATTCCGGCTGATGATCGCCGTAACGCACGATCAGGAAAGGCTGCGCCGGAAACTTCTTCTTCAGCGCCGCGACGAAGCCGGCATAGTCGCCAGCGCTCATCGCCTGCCGGCGCAGATATTCGTCGACCGCGGGCGTATTGCCCGGCCGCTTCCACGACGGCAGCAACTCGGGACGAAATTTGGTTTCCCAGGGGAAATGATTGGCGGCGAGATAGACGAAGGCGAACAGCGGCGTGCCTGACGTCTTCTGCTCGGCCATCAGCTTCAGCGCCTTGTCGTAGAAGAAGCTGTCGGGCTCGACATCCTTCGCATGCAGGTCATGCGCGTCGTAGAAGCGCTGGATGCCGGTCGTGGTCTGGAAGTTGCGCGCGCTCATGAAGGCGCCGAATGCGGGATAGAGCGAGAGCGTGTCGTAGCCGCAGCGGCGCAGCGCCAACGGCAGGCCGCGCTCCACGCGTCCCGATGCGATGCGGGTGACGAAATAGGAGAACCGGCCGAACGAGCGTGAGGACAATCCCGCAAGCACGTTGTACTCGGTGAACCAACTCGGCCCGCCATTGCTCTCGGCGAGGAATTTACGCTCGACGCCGTCATAGGACTTGAACTGGCTGCCATAGCCCGGCGGCACCTTGACGCCGGAGGCGGCGCGGATGTCGAAACTCGATTCATCATGGATCATGATGATGTTCGGCCGCCGCCCGGCGGGATGGCAGGCATCGACCAGGGGCATCTTGAGCTGATCGCTCGCGCTCGGATCCGACTCCATGAAGCCATAGGCGACGAAATCGGACACGGCCGTGACGCCGGAACGCGCGAACTTCGAGAGGTAGCCGTCGTCGTAATAGCCGCGCCAGGCCTCGTCCGGCCAGGCGAAGGCATAGCCCGAGAGCGCCGCGGTGCAGGCAAGGCACGCCGCCGCAGCCGGCAGGCGGCGAATGCGGAACGGATCGAGCCACCACAGCGCGTACATCAGGGGCAGCGTGACGAGGCCGGCGCCGATGATCGACCAGCGCAGGCTTGGGAAGATCGTCAGCAGGAACGCCGCGGTGTCGCGGTCAATCACCATCAGGTCGACGAAGTTCGCGGTCATCTGCACCACGTCGTGCTTGAAGCGCGACAGCAGCACCAAGACCACGACCAGTGTCAGCGACAGCGCGCCCGACAGCGCCGGCCGGCGCAGCAGCGCGATGAACAGGAAGTTCAGGATTCCCCAGGTGAGCAGGAAGCAAAGCCGCGAGCCGAAATCGGTCTCGGTGCGCAGCATCAGGATCAGCGCGCCGAAATGCGGTGCCGCGACCGCCATCAACCGCCAGATGCCGAGCGCGGCAAGACCGCCGGCCAGTGCGGCAACGGAGGAGTTCTGCTGAGGCGCGGGCGCCATGGGCGGGACGCAATACAACCCGGCGCAATGCCACCGCCTTGACTGGCAACGGCCAGGAGGCACGCGGCACAGCCGGTGTCTGGGCCGCGTCACAAAACCGTAATTGAATCGTCATGAACGCGCAATGAATTTGCCTGCCCAGGCAGGCCTGGCCGCGGCAGGCAGCGCGCGTGCGTTAAACCTTGGCGGCCGGCGCAGCGTGGCTCGCGATACCCGCGATGAAGAGATCGACGATGTCGGCAGCCATCTGCTCGACTTCCGCATCGCCGACACCCCAGCGCGGCAAATGACCGTCGATGTGCATCCGCGCGAAGCCATAGACCAGCGCGCGGCCGGCGATCTGGACCTGCCTGAGGTCGCGCGTCCCGAGTTGGCCGGCTGAAAATGCCTCCGCCAGCGTGCGCTCGGTCAGGCCGATCAACTCGGCATTGTCGCCGGAGACGGCGGCCGAGCTGTCGTGGTCGAAGAAGCGGCGGCTGGAGATGATCTCGAAATGGGTCGGGTTCTTCATCGCCCAGCGCAGATAGGCGATCCCGAGATAGCGGAAGCGGCCGAGCGGATCGCCTGACGGCGCCTCGGCCAGCGCCGCCTCGATCTCGGCGCGAAAGCGGCGTTGCGCCTCCTCCGCCACCGCATTCATCAGGGCGTCCCGGCTCGGGAAATGCCGGAACGGCGCGCCCGGGGAGACCCCGGCGCGGCGCGCGGCCTCGCGGACGCTGACCGCCTCCGGCCCGCCCTCACCGACCAGTTGCATGGCGGCATCGATCAGGACCCGGCGGAGGTCGCCGTGGTGATACGGCCTGGCCGCCTGCGCCCGCGTCGCGACCGGACGCGGCTTGGCGGGCCGGCGGCCGGTGGGCGGGCTTTTGGCGGGGCGGCGCATGGCGATCCTCTAGCATCACCCGCTTGTGAATGTAAGCGATGATTACACGGATTGACCGCGCGCGGACACGAAATGTAACTGGTGATTACATAAACGGGAGGCGGGATATGGCGACGCATCGCAACTGGTTCGAGGGCTGGCGGCTGTTCGGCCTGCTCACATTGACCCTGATCGGGCTTTCGATCTGGATCGCCGCGATGCGGCAATTCGAGGTCGAGGGCGTGCGGATGGTGATCCGTTTCACGGCGCGGACCTCGCTCTTGTTCTTCTGCCTTGCCTTCTCCGCAGCGGCGCTGGCGCGGCTGTGGCCGAACGCCTGGACGCACTGGCAGCGCCGCAACCGCCGTTATTTGGGCGTCACCTTCGCGGCCTCGCACGCCATCCATGCGGTCGCGATCGCAGCCTTCGCGATGCTCGATCCGCCCGGCTTTGCGGCCGCGACCTCGATCGTCTCATACATCTTCGGCGGTATCGGCTATCTCGCCATCATCGCGCTGACCGCGACTTCGTTCGATCGCACGGCTGCACTGCTCGGCCCGCGCGCCTGGCGCAGGCAGCATCTGATCGGCGGCTACTATCTGCTGCTGCAGTTCATGGTCTCGTTCGGCAAGCGGATTCCCGAGATGCCGCTCTATGCGCTATTCCTCGTGCCGCTCGCCGTGGTGTTCGCGCTCAGGATGATCAGCATGGCCGGCCGGCCCGCGCCACGTCAGGCGCAGGCGCAGGCGAGCTGAGATCAAGTCGCCTCACACGAGGTGAAACTTGCGGCCGAGCTGGCGATGAACCGACAGCACCGCGCGGTCGACGTCGCTGATCAGGCTGTCGCCGAGCACGACGTTCGGAATCTCCCAGTTACGTCCGATCTGCGCATCGGGCAGCGCGGCAACCGCCGGCACGCGCGCGGTCTCGCAGCCGGGCTGGGCGCGCAACGCCTCATCCGCAAGCTGGGTCAATTCGTCCTGGCTCTTTCCATCAGTCATGACCTCGGTCCTGACTCCGGAAGATGGCTCACTGATGACCGAGATTCCCCAGTTCCTTAGCGCGGGCTTCGGTCATGCTGCGCATGCATTCGCCCGCATCGAGCCGGGCGATAGTGCCCTCGCCGAGGTCGTAATACAGGCAGTTGGCGTCACGATACTGGATCCATAGCCGCTGCGCGGTGCGCAGCTGTTCGCGCTGCTTGTCGTCGGCGGCATCCTTCAACGCCTTCTGGTAGGCGACGTTCATCCGCTTGTCCCACTGCGCGGTCTTGGCCTTGAGGCATTCGACCATCTGATAGGTGCCGCCGTCGCAGGATGGCTCGCCAACGCTCTGATCGCCGGCGCGGGCAACCGGTGCGGTGAAAGCGATGGAGACAACCGCCAGAATGGCCATGAGCCTGCACGCGCCTGTGGTGACAGCCGATGTCATGCCATTTTCCCTGTTCGATCGATCCTGTCGTCGCAGCATACATGAGTGCCGCCGCGATGCATCCCGTCCACCGCCGGTCGCGCCGCGGCTGGCCTTCCCGGTCCGCGCAGGATATTTCATATGCAGGAGGGACCATGCGGCGCGCCGTGACGCCTGTGATCGTCTTGGCGGTGTTCGGCCTGCTCGTCGGTGGGCTGTTTCGCTATGCGTTCGATGAGTCCGACGAGGCCTCTGTCTCGAATTATGTGCGCAGCGCCCTCGACGGCGCAGCCCTCACGGTAATCGTCTGGGCGACGCATCTCTATCTGGCCGCACGTGGTGGCTGGCTGCGACGGCAATCACTCATCGTCGAGCTGATCGGCCGCTCTGTGATCCTCGCCGTCATCGTTGCGGCCGCCGCGATCGTGCTGGAAATCGTGCTTTACGGGCATGGGCTCGAAGCCAAGTGGATGCGCGAAACCTTCCTGAAGATCATTGGCGTCGGCCTGCTGCTATCGATCCCGATCACGACGATCTACGAGTTGGTCCGGATGATCGGCGGACATACGCTGCTCAGCATCGTGCTCGGACGCTACCGGCAGCCGGTGCGCGAGGAGCGCGTGCTGCTGTTCCTCGACCTGGTCGGCTCGACGACGCTAGCGGAATCGATGGGCGAGCTGCGCGTGCAGGAATTGCTGACGCGCTTCTTCTTCGACATCGACGAGCCGATCGTGTCGCACGGCGGCGAAGTCCACGCCTATGTCGGCGACGAAGTGATCGTGACCTGGCCGGTCAATGCCGACGGACGATCGCGGCGGTATCTCGATTGCGTGTTCGCGATCGAGGATCGCCTCGCCAAGCGGGCCGATCAATATCGCAAGGAGTTCGGCGTGGTGCCCGCGTTTCGGGCCGGGATGCATGCCGGTCCGGTCGTCATCGCGGAATGCGGGGACTCGCGGCGGCAGATCGCCTATTTCGGCGACACCGTGAACGTCACGGCGCGGCTGCAGGCGCATTGCAAGGAGGCCGGCCGTCCGCTGCTGGTATCGGGCGACCTGCTGCGCCTGCTGCCGCCGGACCGCGATTTAGTCGTCGAGCCGCTCGGCTCGACGCAATTGCGCGGACGTGCCGCGTCGATCGACATCTTTTCCGTCGCGCGGCGCGTATCGTCCTAAACGATCTCTTAAAATGCACCGGCATCAGCTTCCGCTGAGCCGAAAGCGCGCATTGAATCGAGTCCGGTCGCAGCCTATTAAGGATGCGACGCACACCGTATTTGCACCGGGTTCCACCTTAACGCAGGTGTAAGACCGCGCTCCGCATGGTGTGCAGACAGGTGTCATTCAACAAAAACAAGGTTGCCCATCGATGGCGCAACAGGCGTCACAATCGATTATTGCCGAACTCGAGGATGCGGTCCGGGACGGGACATCGGCCAAGCGCGTGCAGACGCTGCGGCAGGTCACCGATCTGTTCCTGAACGACGGCGACCGCCTCAACGATGAACAGGTCAAGGTGTTCGACGACGTGCTCTGCCTCTTGGTCGCGCGCGTCGAGACCCGTGCGCGGGCCGAGCTCAGCAAGCGGCTCGCCCCGCTCGACTATGCGCCGTTTGAGGTGATCCAGCACCTCGCCTGGGACGACGACATCAGCGTCGCCGGCGACGTGCTGACCCACTCCAGCCGCCTCTCAAACGACGCCCTGCGCGAGATCGCGAGCAGCAAGGGCCAGGACCACCTGTTCGCAATCTCCGCGCGGGAAAACCTGCCGCCTTCCGTCACCGACGTGATCATCGACCGCGGCGAGGACAAGGTGATCCGGCGTCTCGCCAAGAACGCCGGCGCGCAGTTCTCCGACAACGGCTATTCCAGCATCGTCGCCCGCGCCGAAGGCGACGACGAGCTGGTCGAGATCCTCGGGCTGCGCATCGACATTCCGGCCAAGCTGCTGCGCGACCTGCTGCAGCGCGCCAAGGATACTGTGCGCGCCCGCCTGCTCTCGATCGCGTCGCCCAGGGCGCGCGAAGAGATCAGCCAGGTGCTGAACGACATCGCCCAGGAAGAGGCCGCGGCGCCGCGCCGCAACTACGGCATCGCCGAAGAGCTGGTCAAGCTGATGAAGCAGCTGAACGAGCTCGACGATGCGGCCGTCTACAAATTCGCCGAAGAGGGCAAGCTCGACGAGGTCACGGTCGCGCTCGCCGTGCTCAACGACATGCCGATCGCGATGATCGAACGGCTGATGCTCGGCCTTCGCTCCGACCTGATCCTGATCCCGTGCCGCTCGGCGCGGCTCAACTGGCCGACGGTCGAAAGCATCCTGCGCAAGCGGCCGCTGCCGCTGCCGCTCGACAATGCGACGCTCGAGATCGCGCAGCGCGATTACCGCCGGCTCTCGCTGGAAACCGCGCAGCGCACGGTGCGGTTCTGGCAGCTGCACAACAGGATCGAGAAGCAGCCGATGGCGGCCGGCTAGGCCGCCACCCCTCTGTGACAAAGAAAAAGGGTGGGCCAACGCGCCCACCCTTTTTGCTTTTGGCGTGCAGGGCAAGCGAACCGCGCTCGCCCTGCAATTTCTGCCCTAGTTCTAGTTCTTGCTCTTGTCGACCAGCGCGCCCTTCTTGATCCAGGGCATCATGTCGCGCAGCTTGGCACCGACTTCCTCGATCGGATGCGCGGCGAGCTTGGCGCGGGTGGCCTTGAACGAGGTCTGGTTGACCTTGTTCTCCAGCATCCAGTCGCGGGCGAACTTGCCGCCCTGGATGTCGGCGAGCACGCGCTTCATTTCGGCCTTGGTCTCGGCCGTAACGATGCGCGGACCGGTGACGTACTCGCCGTATTCGGCGGTGTTGGAGATCGAGTAGTTCATGTTGGCGATGCCGCCTTCATAGATCAGGTCGACGATCAGCTTCACTTCATGCAGGCACTCGAAATAGGCCATCTCGGGCGCGTAGCCGGCTTCGACCAGGGTTTCGTAGCCGCCCTTGATCAACTCGACCAGGCCGCCGCAGAGCACCACCTGCTCGCCGAACAGGTCGGTCTCGCACTCTTCCTTGAAGGTGGTCTCGATGATGCCGGCGCGGCCGCCGCCGATCGCCGAGGCATAGCTGAGGCCGAGGTCATGGGCGTTGCCCGACGAATCCTTGGCGATCGCGATCAGGCAGGGCACGCCGCCGCCGCGCTGGTATTCCGAACGCACGGTGTGGCCGGGGCCCTTCGGCGCAATCATCAGCACGTCGAGGTCGGCGCGCGGATCGAGCAGGTTGAAGTGCACGTTGAGGCCGTGAGCGAACACGAGCGCCGCGCCCTTCTTCATGTTGTCGTGCAGGTGCTCGCGATAGATGTCACCCTGCAGCTCGTCCGGGGTCAGCATCATCACGAGGTCGGCCCACTTGGCGGCTTCGGCAACTTCCATCACCTTGAAGCCGGCGTTCTCGGCCTTCTTGGCCGACGCCGAACCCTTGCGCAGCGCAATCGCCACTTCCTTGACGCCCGAATCCTTCAGGTTCAGCGCGTGGGCGTGGCCCTGGCTGCCGTAGCCGACGATGGCGACCTTCTTGCCCTTGATCAGGTTCAGGTCGGCATCGCGATCGTAGTAAACTCGCATCGTGGTTTCCTCGTTTGAAGGGGGCCAAAATCGGCCGATGAATCAGGCTTTCGGAAGGTCAGAACCGCCGGGCGCCCGCGAATTTCCGGCGTTGTCTAGAGCATTTTCCCCCTCAGGGGAAACCCTCATCTCGCATGGCGCGGTGCGGCATCATGCGTCCATGAAGACCGGGTAGAGCGAGGCCAGCAGCAGGATGGCCATCACCACATTGAAGGCGCGGATCGCCCGGGGCGAGGTCAGGATCGGCCGCAAGGCGGTCCCGAACAGCGCCCAGACGATGCAGGACACCGTGCCCAGGATCAGGCTCAGGCCGACCTGGATCGCGATGTTCCAGGGAAAGGCGGCAATCGCCGCATAGGCCGTGATGGTGCCGATCACCATCACCCAGCCCTTGGCATTGATCCACTGGAACATGGCGGCGCCCCAGAACGTCATCGGGCCGCGGCCGCCCCTGTCGTCCTTGTCCGCCGAGGGCGGCTCGGCCATGGCGATGACGGCGGCGAGATAGATCAGGTAGGCGACGCCGCCATATTTCAGGATCGTCTGCAGCACCGGATAGGCGATGAAGACGGTCCCCAGCCCGACGCCGACCGCGCCGACCATGAAGGCGAAGCCGACCGTGATGCCGGCGATATGGGGCACCGTGCGGCGGAAGCCGTAGGTCAGCCCCGACGACAGCAGCATGATGTTGTTGGGGCCCGGCGTGAAGAACATCACGACCGCGAATACGACAAAGGCAAACAGCAGCGAATTCGACATGGCGCCCTCACGCGACTTTCGGCAGAGCTTTTGGCCGCTTCGACAGCAGCATCACGGCGATGCCGGCGATCACGGTGACCATGCCGGCCAGCCGCAGCGGCCCGAATGTCTCGCCGAACACGATGCTCGACGCGGCGGAGCCGACGAACGGCACCAGCAGCGCGAACGGCACCACCTGCGCCGCCGGATAATCCCGCAGCAGCCGGCCCCACAGCCAGTAGGCGATGCTGGTCGAGATGCCGCCGAGGCAGAGCATGCAGACGAGCCCGGTCAGCGACATATGGGTCAGCGCATGCCAGGTCGGCTGCGGGCCGTTGGTGATCAAGGTCAGCACCGCAAGCGGCACCGCGGCGGACAGGCACAGCCAGGCGAACAGATCGAACATCGGCGCGCCGTTCGCCTGCCGCAGCAGAAGGTTGCCGATCGCGAAGCTGATCGGGCAGATCATGATGATCGCAAAGGCGGCGACGCTGAAGTCGTAACCGACCGTCCCGCAGATCATCAGCAAGCCGAACGCGGCGATCGCGATGCCAATCGCCTGGGTCCGCGTCGGGATTTCCCCGAAGGCCAGGGCGGCGAAGGCGATGGTGAAAAGCGCCTGGCTCTGCACGATCACGCTGGAAAGCCCGACCGGAACGCCATGCGCGATCGCAAAGGCCTGTGCGAGGAACTGGCCGAGGAACAGCGTTGAGCTGATCGCGATCAGAAGCGGCCAGGAAACGCCGGGCTTGCGCAGGAACAGGCACGGCAGCGCGGCGATGGCGAAGCGCAGCGTCGTCATCAGCTCCGGCGAGAACTCATCGAGCGCGATCCGGCTTGCGACGAACGCAAGCCCCCAGATCACCGCGACCATGACGGCGATGCCAACATCGGCCGGCTTCATTGTTGTTCTTCTTTTGCTTCCGTTTCGGTCGGGATCTAGATCTGTTCGTCGGGCTTCGGTTTGCGCAGCAGATAGGTGCCGTGCAGGGGCGCGTGGTAGTCGACGGAGACCAGCGTGAAACCGGTCTCGGTCAGCATGCGCTCCATCACCCAGCCGAAGGTCGAGTATTCGTCGCGCATATGGGTGATCACGCTTTCGCGCTCGAAGCCGTGATTCTTGATCGAGAAGTCGGCCCATCCTTCGACATCGCGATCGACACCGTCGGGCATGCCGACGAACACCATGTCGCGCAGGTAGAAGTTCGCGCCGGGCTTCAACGCGTTGAAGATTCGCGACAGCGCCACTGCCTTCCAGAAGTCCGGAAGATGGTGCAGCGTGAACTCGCTGACGATGAGGTCGTAGGAATTCGGTTGGTAGGCGAACGACAGCAGGCCGGCCGGCTGGGTCCGGATCTTCGCCTTGCGGTCGCGCGCATAGATCTCGGCAAGCCCGATCATCGCCGGCGAGATGTCGATGGCGTCGACCTCGGCGCCCATCAACGCCGCCTCGGTGGCCAGCACGCCGTTGCCGCAGCCGATATCGGCGATCCGCCAGCCCGGCTTGACGCCGAGCATGGACAGCGCCTGGCGGGCACGGACATCGCTGTCCTCACTGACGTCATAGATCGAGGCCACCGCGGTATCGAGACCGACCTGCCGCCGTTGCGTGTAGTACCAGTCGCGCGCCAACATGCCTCACATCCCTTCCGGCCCGCGCGTGATCGCGGCCACCCCGGTTCGTGACACTTCGACCAGGCCCAGCGGACGCATCAGGTCGATGAACTGACTGATCTTGGACGAATTGCCCGTGATCTCGAACACGAAGCTCTCGGTCGTGGCGTCGATCACCCGGGCGCGGAACGCGTCCGCCAGCCGCAGCGCCTCGACGCGGTGATCGCCACCGCCCCGCACCTTGACCATCGCAAGCTCGCGCTCGATCGAGCTGCCGGTCAGCGTCATGTCGACGACGCGGTAGACCGGGATCATGCGGTCGAGCTGATGCTTGATCTGCTGGATCACCATCGGCGTGCCGGTGGTGACGATCGTGATCCGCGAGAGATGTTTCTGGCTCTCGGTCTCCGACACGGTGAGACTCTCGATGTTGTAGCCGCGGCCGGAGAACAGGCCGATCACGCGCGCGAGCACGCCGGGCTCGTTCTGCACGAGCACGGACAAAGTGTGCGTCTCGTTGGGATCGTGACGCTCTTCGAGGAAATAGGCGGATGCGGGCTGGTTCATGGTCGTCCCCTTACATTCTGTTCACGCCACCGCCCGCTGGGCGGCCGGCGCAGCATCCGTTCCGATCCAGGTCCGGAACAGATCGAAATCGATATTGCCGCCGCTCAGGATCAGGCCGACCCGCTTGCCGGCGAGCCTGCTCCTTTCCTGCAGCGCGGCCGCGAGCGCCGCAGCGCCCGCGCCCTCGGCGAGATTGTGGGTATCGGTCCAGTAGGCGCGGATCGCCTGCCCGACCTCGTCGTCGCTGACCTGCACGATGCGCGAGGCGCCCTTGCGGATCAGCGCGAACGCATCCGCGTCCGGAATCCGCGTCGCCATGCCGTCGGCAAGGGTGTTGCTGGTCTCGGTGGTGACGATCTTTCCGGCCGCAAACGACAGCGCGTAGGACGGCGCCTCGGTCGACTGCACGCCGACGATCTCGGTCTTCAGCCCGAGCAGGTCGCGCGCCATGATGCAGCCGCAGATGCCGGAGCCCTGCCCGATCGGCACGTAGAGAATGTCGAGATCGGGCGCGGTACGGAACAGTTCGAGCGCGTAGGTCGCGACACCCAGCACGAGGTCCGGGTGGAACGACGGCACCATGTGCAGGCCGGCGAATTGGGCGCGGCGCTCGGCCTCTTCGCGCGCGGCCTGGAAGTCGTCTCCGTGCTCGACGAGCTCGGCCCCGAACGCGTGCATGGCGCGGTTCTTCTCGACCGAGTTGCCGCGCGGCACGTAGATTGTCGCCGACACGCCCTGACGTCCTGCCGCGAACGCCAGGCTCTGGCCATGATTGCCGCGCGTCGCCGAGATGATGCCGGGAACGTCGGGCCGCTCGCGCTTCAGCCGTTCGAGATAGACCAGGCCGCCGCGCACCTTGAAGGCGCCGGTCGGCGTGTGGTTCTCATGCTTGACCACGACCTCGGTGCCGAGCCGCTCCGCCAGCAGCGGCCATGTGTGCGCCGGCGTCGCCGGCACTGCGGTGCCGACGATCCGGTGTGCACGCTCGAGCTCGTTGAGGTCAAACATGGGAGCCGCCCTCCATTCGAGCGCGCGATAAGTTCCCTCTCCCCGCTTCTTGCGGGGTGAGGAGCTGCTTCCAGAGCAATAGTGAGAGACGGACTCGCGGAGACTCCCCCTCACCCGGATTGCGCTTGCGCGCAATCCGACCTCTCCCCGCAAGCGGGGCGAGATGAAAAGAGAGTGCTCCACGCCGATCCATCATCACACCAGCGCCTTGCCACCGGAGAAGGCCTTCGCGGTGGCCTCATCGGTCGCCTCTTCCGGCAGCAGCATCTCGTTATGCGCCTTGCCCGACGGGATCATCGGGAAGCAGTTCTCCAGCGCGGCGACGCGGCAATCGAACAGCACCGGGCGCTTGATCGAGATCATCTCCTTGATCGCGCCGTCGAGATCGGACGGCTTGGTCGCCTGCAGGCCGACGCAGCCATAGGCGTCGGCGAGCTTGACGAAGTCCGGCAGCGCCTCGGAGTACGAATGCGACAGGCGGTTGCCGTGCAGCAGCTGCTGCCATTGCCGCACCATGCCCATGTACTGGTTGTTCAGAATGAAGATCTTGATCGGCAGCTCGAACTGGACCGCCGTCGACATCTCCTGGATCGTCATCTGCACCGAGGCGTCGCCGGCGATGTCGATCACCAGGCTGTCCGGATGCGCCACCTGCACGCCGACCGCGGCCGGCAGGCCGTAGCCCATGGTGCCGAGACCGCCCGAGGTCATCCAGCGGTGCGGCTCCTCGAAGCCGAAGAACTGCGCGGCCCACATCTGGTGCTGACCGACCTCGGTCGTGATGTAGGTGTCCTTGCCGCGGGTCAGCTCGAACAGGCGCTGGATCGCGTATTGCGGCAGGATGATATCGTTGTTCTTGCGGTAGGACAGCGAGTTCCGCGCGCGCCATTGCGCGATCTGCTGCCACCACGACTTGATGTCCGGCTTCTTGGCTTCCGCCTTGAACACCTGCAGCAAATCGCCGAGCACGTTGCCGGCGTCGCCGATGATCGGCACGTCGACGCGGATGTTCTTGTTGATCGAGGACGGATCGATGTCGATGTGGATCTTCTTCGAGCCCGGCGAGAAGGCGTCGGTACGGCCGGTGATGCGGTCGTCGAAGCGCGCGCCGACGCACAGCATGACGTCGCAATCATGCATCGTCATGTTGGCTTCGTAGGTGCCGTGCATGCCCAGCATGCCGAGCCAGTTCGGGCCCGAAGCGGGATAGGCGCCCAGCCCCATCAGGGTCGAGGTGATTGGGAAGCCGGTCGCCTCCACCAACTGGCGCAGCAGTTTCGAGGCCTCAGGACCCGAATTGATCACGCCGCCGCCGGAATAGATCACGGGACGTTTGGCATTGGCGAGCATCGCCACCGCCTTGCGGATCTGGGTCGCGTCGCCCTTGACGCGCGGCGTGTAGGAGATGTGCACGTCCGACTTGCGCGGCGGATGATAGGTGCCGGTCGCGAACTGCACGTCCTTCGGCACGTCGACCACGACCGGGCCGGGCCGGCCGGTGGTGGCGACATAGAAGGCCTCGTGCAGCACCCTGGCGAGGTCATTGACATCGCGGACCAGCCAATTGTGCTTGGTGGCGGGCCGCGTGATGCCGACCGTATCGCACTCCTGGAAGGCGTCGTTGCCGATCAGGTGGGTCGGCACCTGGCCGGTGATGCAGACCAGCGGGATCGAATCCATCAGCGCGTCGGTCAGCGGCGTCACCATGTTGGTGGCGCCGGGGCCCGACGTCACCAGCACCACGCCGGGCTTGCCGGTCGAGCGCGCATAGCCTTCGGCGGCATGGCCGGCGCCCTGCTCGTGACGGACCAGGATGTGCTCGACCTCGCTCTGCTGGAAGATCTCGTCGTAGATCGGAAGCACCGCACCGCCGGGATAGCCGAAGACATGCTGCACGCCGTGATCGATGAGCGCGCGCACGATCATCGCGGCGCCGGTCATCTGATTGGGATCGTGGCTCTTGTCGGTCATGGTTCGCTCCGGATGCGCTTGTTTTTGCGCGGCTTTTGTCAGTTCTCGTCAGTTCGGCTTCGGGCAATAAAAAGGGGCCCTAGAGGCCCCATGCACACCGCCCGAATTTGGATGGCCGCTAGCCATCCCCGGCGGTGTGCCTGGGTACGACGGCGATAAGCAGTTTGGTAATAATGTTGCGCACGAGACGACCCAGTCTTCCCAAAGGTTGCGCGAACATAGCGGCCAAAGCCTGAATGTCAAGGCAAGGCAAGCATTTTCGCGATTTCCGTACTCTACCGGGGTTCCGCTCGTTCGGCGAGTGTTTTTGCGCAGGCGAACGCGCATGGCTGACGGGCGTGCGGGAAGCTGGCCCGGGCTACCGGACCCGGCTCTCCAGCCATTCCCCGCCAGCTTCCGGCACCACCCATTCGAATTCCGGGAGCTGATGGC
This sequence comes from Bradyrhizobium australafricanum, assembly GCF_020329495.1. Taxonomy (NCBI): domain Bacteria; kingdom Pseudomonadati; phylum Pseudomonadota; class Alphaproteobacteria; order Hyphomicrobiales; family Nitrobacteraceae; genus Bradyrhizobium; species Bradyrhizobium australafricanum. The sequence goes on from NZ_JAGKJL010000007.1 coordinate 39,012, forward strand.
GAAACCAGGTGAACTGGCGCTTCGCATAATGGCGGGTGTCGGCCCGGCCGATCTCGGCGGCCTCCTCGCGGCTGATCTCGCCCTTGAGGTGCCGGATCAGCGCCGGCACCCCATGGGCCTTCATCGCCGGCAGCAGCGGATCGAGCCCACGCGCCGCCAGCGCCGCGACCTCCTCGAGCGCGCCGGTATCGAGCATGACACCGAACCGGGCATCGATCCGTGCATAGAGCGTCTCGCGCTCCGGCGCGAGAAACAGCGCATGAAAATCGCCCGGCGGCAGCAGTGGCGGCAGGCCCTCGCGATGCCAGTCCGGCAGCGGGCGGCCGGTGGCCTCGACCACCTCGAGCGCGCGTGCGATGCGGGTGCGGTCGCGCGGCTTCAGGCGCTCGGCCGACACCGGATCGCGCGCTGCAAGCTCGGCATGCAGCGCCTCGACGCCGAGCTGCTCGAGCCGTGCGCGCACGCCGTCGCGCACGTCAGCCGGGATCGGCGGCACCGCCGACAAGCCGCGCGTCAGTGCCTTGAAATAGAGGCCGGAGCCACCGATGAAGATCGGCAGCCGTCCCTGCTCACGAGCCTCACTAAGCACCTTCGCCGCATCGGTCACCCAGGCGCCGGCGGAGAAATTCACGCCGGCGTCGACATGGCCATAGAGCCGGTGCGGAACCAGCGCCTCTTCGCCTGCGGTCGGCCGCGCGGTGATGGTCCGGAGGTCACGATAGACCTGCATGGAGTCGGTGTTGATCACGACCCCGCCGGTCCGCTGCGCGAGTTCGAGCGCCAGCGCCGACTTGCCGCTGGCGGTCGGCCCTGCGATAAGCACTGCCTTGTTCAACAATCCCGAATGCGCCTGCATGTCCCTCGTTGCCACGCTGATCTGCAATCCTGCAAGCCCCGCGCTCGACTCCACCATCGTCGACGGTGCGCGGGCCGTGCTGCCCTCACCCGGCCCGGCGCAGTGGTTGTTCAACGAAGTCGCCGCCGACATTCCGTTCGAAGGCGAGGACAGCAGCAGGGACGGTATCAAGACAATCGAGGAACGCCTTCGCCAGGCCCGCGGCGACCTGCCGATCGACATTGTCGTGCAGCCTCGGATCGCCCGGCGCAAGAAGCTTTTTCTGGCCGACATGGATTCCACCATGATCGGCCAGGAGTGCATCGACGAGCTCGCCGACTTCGCCGGGCTCAAGGCCCATGTCGCTGCGATCACCGAGCGTGCGATGCGCGGCGAGATCGAGTTCGAGTCCGCGCTGCGCGAGCGGGTGGCGCTGCTCAAGGGAATGCCGGTCAGCGTGGTCGACGAGGTGCTCGACAAGCGCATCACGCTGACGCCGGGCGGCCGCGAACTGGTCATGACCATGCGCGCGCACGGCGCCTATACCTGCCTGATCTCAGGCGGCTTCACCTTGTTCACCAAGGTGGTCGCGGCGAAGGTCGGCTTTCAGGAGAACCGCGCCAACCAGCTGCAGGTCGCGGACGGCAAGCTGACCGGTGAGGTGGTCGAGCCGATCCTCGGCCGCGCCACCAAGCTCGCCACCCTTATCGAGCTCACCGAATCCTTCGATCTCGACGAGATCGACACCCTGGTGGTGGGTGACGGCGCCAACGATCTCGGCATGATCCAGGCTGCGGGCCTAGGTGTAGCCTATCACGCCAAGCCGGCGGTCGCGGCCGCGGCCGCGGTCCGGATCGACCACGGCGATCTCACCGCGCTGCTGTACGCGCAGGGCTACCGGTGGGATGAGTTCGTGGCGGGGTAGCAAACCGTCATTCCGGGGCGATGCGAAGCATCGAACCCGGAATCTCGAGATTCCGGGTTCGGTCCTGCGGACCGCCCCGGAATGACGTATGTGAATGTTACTGCACGCCTAGCGCGACGAAGCGCAGTTCGCCGTCGCCGTTCGAGACCAGCAGCAGCACCGACTTCTTGCCGTCCTTCTTGAGCTGATCGACGCGCTTCTTGATGTCGGCGGCGTTCGACACCGCCTCCTGTGCCACTTCGACGATGACATCGCCCGCCGACAGCCGCTTCTCGGCGGCATCGGAATTGCCGTCGACGCCCGTGACGACGACGCCCTTCACGCTGTCCTTGATCTTGTACTTGGTGCGCAGGTCCTTGCTCAGCGCCGCGAGGTCGAGACCGAGCGCCTTCTGGGTCACCGGCTTCTCGGCGGTGTCGTCCTTCGACTTGGCGTTGACCTGCTGAACCTTCTCGTTGTCCTCGAGCCGGCCGAGCGTGACCTTGCGGGTCTCCTCATTGCCCTTGCGGATGACGACGACGTCGACTTCCTTGCCGACCGCGGTGTCGGCAACGATGCGCGACAGATCCTTGGGGTCCTTGACGTCCTTGCCGTCGAACTTGACGACGACGTCGCCGGGCTCGATGCCCGCCGGCTTGGCCGGCCCCTTGTCGTCGACACCGGCAACCAGCGCGCCGCGCGCCGGCTTGATGTTGAGGCTGTCGGCGATCTCGTCGGTGACCTGCTGGATGCGCACGCCGAGCCAGCCGCGGCGCAGCTCGCCGAATTTCTGCAGCTGGTCGACGACGCCGGCCACGGTCTTCGACGGCACGGCGAAGCCGAGGCCGATCGAACCGCCGGTCGGCGAGATGATCAGCGTGTTGACGCCGATCACCTCGCCATCGAGGTTGAACAGCGGACCGCCGGAATTGCCGCGGTTGATGGCGGCGTCGGTCTGGATGTAGCTGTCATACGGGCCCTGGCTGATGTCGCGGTTCTTGGCCGAGACGATGCCCGCGGTCACCGTGCCGCCGAGGCTGAACGGGTTGCCGATCGCGACCACCCAGTCGCCGAGCCGGATCTTGTCGCTGTCGCCGAACTTGACCGCGGTGAGCGGCTTCGGCGGCTTGAATTTCAGGACCGCGAGGTCGGTTTTCTTGTCGACGCCGACCAGCTCGGCCTTGATCTTGGTGCCGTCGTTGAGGATGACGTTGATCTCGTCGGCGTCGGCGATGACGTGGTTGTTGGTGACGACGATGCCCGCGGTGTCGACGATGAAGCCCGAGCCGAGCGAGTTGGTCTTGCGCGGCTGGAACTCACCGCTCTTGTCGCCGCCCTTGCCAGGCGGCCCGCGGCGGTTCTTGAAGAAGTCGTCGAAGAATTCCTCGAACGGCGAACCCGGCGGCAGCTGCGGCATCGTCCGGTCCTTGGCCTCGACGGTCTGCGACGTCGAGATGTTGACGACGGCGTCGATCACCTTCTCGGCGATGTCGGCGATGCCTTCAGGACCGCGTGCGAACGCCGGCACGGAGCTCAGCATGCTCGCAGCACCGATCGAGATCGCGGCTCCCATCATGCGGAAGCGGCGGCTCAGGGCTGGTCTGGCAGCGGTCATGTCGGAGTTTCTCCAGAGGCAAACGGGTTCAAATGCGCTAGTTACAGAGTGCGCCCGAACGGGCATACGGCGCAAGCATCTCAGCCGGACATTTCGGCGAAAAACCGGCTGCGAGAGGCTCACGATTATGTTCAGTCTTGCTTGTCATTCCGGGGCAGCCCGACAAGGCTGAACCCCGGGGACGCAATTGCGCACCTTGGGGAATCTCGAGGTTCCCCGATGCGCAATCGCGCATTGGCGGTCATGCTTCGCATGCTCCGGAGCGGCGACTATCTTCGCACCACCCAGATCAGGACAAGCCCGGCGACCGCCGAGCCGATACCGACGATGCGCAGGATGTTGTCGGGTGTCGCCAGCGCGCTCTTCATCGCCCGGCGCATCCAGGCGGGGCTTGCCGCGAACAGAATGCCTTCGAGCACGAACAGGATTCCCAACCCGATGAGGAAGTCGCCGAACGCTATGGACTTCATCGGATGGCAGCCTCCCGCTCGATGCTTGTTGTTTTTGGTCGGCGGCGAAGCGTCATCCGCATCGCCGCCAAGTCCTGATGTTCAAGTCGTGACGTTACTGTTTCGGCGCGGCGGCCGCCTCAGGCAACTTGCCGCTTGCACCGCCGAAGTATCTGAAGAATTCCGAGTCCGGCCGCAACAGGAAACGCGTGTCGCTGGAACGCAGGCCGTTCTCATAGGCCGTCATCGAGCGATAGAACGCGAAGAAGTCCTTGTCCTTGCCATAGGCTTCGGCGAACAAGCGGTTGCGCTCGGCGTCACCCGCACCGCGGGTCTGGTCCGCGGCCGAGTTCGCCTCGGCGACGATCACGGTCGCTTCGCGGTCGGCCTTCGAGCGGATTTCCTGCGCCTTCTGGTCGCCCTGGGCACGGAACTCGGCCGCCTCGCGCTCACGTTCGGTCTTCATCCGGTTGTAGACGGCCTGGCTGTTCTGCTCCGGCAGGTCGGCACGGCGGATGCGGACGTCGACGACCTCGATGCCGTAGCCGTCCGCTTCCCTGTCGAGCTGCTCGCGAATCCGCTGCATCAGCTTCTCGCGATCGTCACGCACCACGGTGATGAAGTTGACCTCGCCGAGCACGCGGCGCAGCGCCGCGTTCAGCAGCGTGGTCAGCTGCAGATTGGCGGCCTGGATCGAGCCGACGCTGGTGTAGTAGCGCAACGCATTCTTGATGCGATAGCGCGCGAAGGCGTCGACCACGAGCCGCTTCTGGTCGGAGGCGATCACCTCCTGCGACGGGTTTTCCAGATCGAGGATGCGCTTGTCGACGTTGATCACCGAATTCCACGGCGCCTTGAAGTGCAGACCGGGCTCGGTGACGATGTCGACCGGCTCGCCGAACCGCAAGACGATGGTCTGCTCGGTCTGCTGCACGGTGAACACCGAGCTGTAGCCGACGGCGAGCACAATGAAGAGGATGATCAGGGACACAATGCCGGTGACGGGAGACCTCATCGGGTGGCTCCCTGCTGCTGGCCGGTCGTGGCCGGTGCCGCCGGACGCCGCGGCGTCAGTTCGCCGAGCGGAAGGTAGGGCACGATGTTCTGGCCCGGGCCACCGTCGTAAACCAGCTTCTCGGAGCCGCCGAGCACTTTTTCCATGGTCTCCAGATAGATGCGCTCGCGCGTCACGTCGGGTGCCTTCTTGTACTCTTCATAGACTTTCAGGAAGCGTGCGCTCTGGCCCTTGGCGTCGGCGACCGCCTGTTCCTTGTAGCCTTCGGCGGCCTGCAGGATCTGCGCGGAACGACCGCGCGCTTCCGGCACAATCCGGTTGGCGTAGGTCTGTGCCTCGTTCTGCTTGCGCTCGAGGTCGGCGCGCGCCGCCTGCACGTCGCGGAATGCGTCGATCACCTGCGCCGGCGGATCGACCTTCTGCATCTGCACCTGCGTGATCTGGATGCCCGCGTTGTAGGTATCGAGCGTCCTCTGCATCAGCTCCTGGACGCTCTGCTCGGTGACGTTGCGCGCCCCGGTCAGGATCGGCTGGATCTGCGAGCGGCCGATCACCTCACGCATCGCGCTTTCGGCAACCGCCTTCACGGTGCCTTCGGGATTCTGGATGTTGAACAGATAGGCGCCGGCCCCACCCGGCTTGATGCGCCACAGCACCGTGAAGTCGACGTCGACGATGTTCTCGTCGCCGGTCAGCATCAGGCTCTCTTCCGGCACGTCGCGCATGGTGCGGCCGCGGCGAGCGGGATCGTCGATCAGGGTCATGCCGATCGAGATCGTGTTGACGCGCAGCGCTTTCGGCAGCAGCACTGTCTCAATCGGATATGGCAGGTGATAGCGCAGGCCCGGCTGCGCATCGCGGACATATTTGCCGAAGCGCAGCACGACGCCGAGCTCTTCGGACTGCACGCGGAAGATGCCGGTCGCGAACCAGATCGCCAGCGCGGCGACCAGCACCAGCGCGACGCCCATGCCGCTGAAATGCCCGCCGGGCAGCCACTGCTGCAGGCGGTCCTGGCCGCGCCGCAGCAGATCCTCAAGATCCGGCGGCCTTGGCCCGGCTGACTGCGGACCGGTGCCCCATGGCCCTTTCGGACCCGAGCCCCAGGGCCCCCCGCCTTGATTTTTCCACGGCATCAAACATCTCCTCGGCAAGTCCGGACGGGACGCCCGGCCTCGAATGTCCGGCCCGGTTATAGGGGACCGCTAGGGCCCTTACAACGCAAGCTTCCTGGCCGGACGAGCTATGCGCCGGGGCATAATTGTCAATGCAAACATTGGTTAACCCGGGCCGCGCCGACGATATGTCACATATGAGAAGTCGGCACTGTCGTCCGGGCCTGCCGGATTTCGCACGCGCGCCACCTCGTCCCACAGCTGCGCATCGATTTTGTCGAACCGCGTCTCGCCGTCCGGCCGGGCATGGACCTCGGTGATCTCAAGGCGATCGGCGGTGCCCATCCATTGCGCGTAGATTTCCGCGCCACCGATGACGGCAATCTCAGTGGCGAAACGCCGCAGCGCGTCGCCAAGCGCAATGGCGCGGGCGTTTTCAAACGACGTCGTGACGATGGCGCCGCGCGCGCGGTAGTTGGGATCGCGCGTCACCACGATATTGGTGCGGCCCGGCAGCGGCCTGCGCAGGGATTCGAAGGTCTTGCGCCCCATCACGACGGGCTTGTTCAACGTAATCGCCTTGAAACGCTGCTGGTCGGATTTCAGCCGCCACGGAATGGCGTTGTCGCTCCCGATCACGCCGTTCTCGGCGACCGCAACGACGAGCACGATCTCCATCAGCGCGCCCCTTCCGCGAGAGCCGACAGCGCCTCGCCGGAGACGCGGCAAATCGTCCATTCGTCCATCATCTCGGCGCCGAGCGACTTGTAGAACGCGATCGACGGCGCGTTCCAGTCGAGCACCGCCCATTGCAGGCGCGACCAGCCATTGGCGAGGCATTGCTTCGCCAGATGCACGAGCAGCGCCTTGCCGATGCCCTTGCCGCGCAGCGCCGGACGCACGAAGAGGTCTTCGAGATAGATGCCGTGACGGCCGGCGAAGGTCGAGAAGTTGACGAACCAGACCGCGAAGCCGGCAGGCTCGCCGTTCCATTCCGCGATGTCGCAATAGAGCCGTGGGTTGGCGCCGAACAGCGCCTCGGCGATATCGGCCTCCCTGGCGTGAACCTCATGCAGAAGCTTTTCGTATTCGGCGAGTTCGCGGACCAGCGAGAACACCAGTCCGGCCTCATCGGGCCGCGCGCGGCGGATCGTCAGCGACATTCAATCCCTCGGACCGCAACTCATACCGCGACCTCGGCCTTGATGTGCGGATGCGGGTCGTAACCTTCGAGTTTGAAGTCCTCGTAGCGGAACGCGAAGATATCCTTCACGTCCGGATTGATCGCCATCGTCGGCAGCGGCCGCGTCGGCCGCGTCAGTTGCAGGCGCGCCTGCTCGAGATGGTTCGAGTAGAGGTGCGCGTCGCCGAGCGAGTGCACGAAATCGCCGGGCTTGAGCCCGGTCACCTGCGCGACCATCATGGTGAGCAGCGCATAGGAGGCGATGTTGAAGGGCACGCCGAGGAAGACGTCGCCCGAGCGCTGATAGAGCTGACAGGACAATTTGCCGTTCGCGACATAGAACTGGAACAGGCAATGGCACGGCGGCAGCGCCATCTTGTCGACCTCGGCCGGATTCCAGGCGCTGACGATCAGCCGCCGCGAATCCGGATTGCGCTTGATCATCTCGACCACGCCAGCGATCTGGTCGATGCTGCGGCCATCCGGCGCGGGCCACGACCGCCATTGCGAGCCGTACACCGGACCGAGGTCGCCGTTGGCGTCGGCCCATTCGTCCCAGATCGTGACGCCATTGTCGTTGAGATATTTGATGTTGGTGTCGCCGGCGAGGAACCAGAGCAGCTCGTGCACGATCGCCTTCAGCGGCAGCCGCTTGGTGGTCAGCATCGGGAAGCCGGCCGCGAGGTTGAAGCGCATCTGATGACCGAAGATCGACAGCGTCCCGGTGCCGGTGCGGTCGTGCTTCTCGGCACCGTCGGCGAGGATGCGTTCGAGCAGGTCGTGATACTGGTTCATGGCGTCTGTTTCGGGCTTTCGAGAGAACGGCCAATCTAGCGGCCAAGGCCGCCGGTCGGCACGCTGATTCGGCTGAACGCGCCGATTATACCCTGAAAAGTGAGCACTCCGCGCCAAACGACAAGGGGCGGAACTCGCGTCCCGCCCCTTTCCTATCCACTTGATTGTACTGGATTAAGTTGCCGGCTTGAGCACCGGCGTCCATTTCGCGATCTCGTTCTTGACGAGGGTCGCGAGCGCCTCCGGCGTGCGGTTGGCGGGCGCCGGGATCACGCTGCCGAGGTCGAGCAGGCGCTTGCGGACATTCTCATCGTCAAGCGCCTTGATGGCCGCGGCATTCAACGTGGCGATGATGGCGGGCGAAGTTCCCTTCGGCGCGAAAATCGCGTTCCAGGCCTGGGCCTGGAATGCCGGCAAGCCGGCTTCCGTCGTGGTCGGCACATTGGGCAGCGACGGGTTGCGCTCGGGTGTGGCGACCGCATAGGCCTTGATGGTGCCGGCGTTGATCTGCGGCACGGCGTTGACGATCTGGTCGCACATGTAGTCGACCTGGCCGGCGACCAGCGCATTCATGGCCGGGCCGGTGCCGTTGAAGGGCACGCCGACCGGCTTGACGCCGAGGATCGAGTTCAGGAGCTCGCAGGAGGCGTGCGAGACCGAGCCGATGCCGGCATGCGCGGCGTTGACCTTCTCGGCATTGGCCTTCACGTAGGCGACGAATTCCTTGAGGTCCTTCGGCGGAAAGTCCTTGCGGGCAAGGATCAGGATCGGCGTGCCGGCGAGCAGCGCGACGGGCTCGAAATCCTTTTCCGGGTGATAGGCAAGCTTCGGATAGAGCGGCACAGAGGCGGCGTGCGTGCCCATATGCCCTGTAATCAACGTATAGCCGTCATTGGCGGCGCGTGCGGCGCGCGTCGTCGCGGTGGTGCCGCCGGCGCCGACCACGTTCTCGATCACGATGCTCTGTCCCAGCGTCTGCGCCATGTGCGCGGTGACGATGCGCGAGATGACGTCGGTCGGGCCGCCGGCTGCGAACGGCACGATCATGGTGATGGTGCGGGTCGGATAATTTTGCGCAGACGCCGGCATGGCGAATGCGCCGAGCGCGACAAATGCCGAAAGGCACGCGCCCGCAAGCGAGCGAATGGACATCATCTCAATTCCTCCCGGAACGTTTGACCAATAAAAATGCCGGCCAAATCGGCCGGCATTTTCATTTCACGGGACGACATTGAGTGTCGATTCGACTTCCGCCTGCGGCGCGCCGACGCAGGGCCGGCGCTCCCTGTTTGAGCATGATCTATCCGGAAAACCGCTTCACACTTTTCCGGATCATGCTCTAGCCCTCGGACTCCACGAACACTTCGTCGCGCTTGGCCCGCAAGGTCGGCAGCACGGCAAGCACCAGGAGACCGGCCGCGATCGCCAGCAGCGCCGCCGACAGCGGCCGCGAGACGAACACGCTCCAGTCGCCGCGCGAGATCAACAGCGCGCGACGCAGGTTCTCCTCCATCAGCGGGCCCAGCACCATGCCGAGCAGCAGCGGTGCCGGCTCGAAATCGTGCTTGATCAGCCAATAGCCGACGAGGCCGAACACGCCGGCGAGCACGACGTCGACCGGCGCGTTGTTCACCGAGTAGATGCCGATCGCGCAGAACACCACGATCGAGGGGAACATCAGCCGGTACGGCACGCGCAGCAGACGGACCCAGATGCCCACCAACGGCAGGTTGATGATGATCAGCATCAGATTGCCGATCCACATCGAGGCGATCATGCCCCAGACCAGATCGGGCTGTTTCTGCATCACCTGCGGACCCGGCACGATGCCGTGGATGGTCATCGCGCCGACCATCAGCGCCATCACCGCGTTCGGCGGGATGCCGAGCGTGAGCAGCGGGATGAACGAGGTCTGCGCCGCGGCGTTGTTGGCGCTTTCCGGCGCCGCCACGCCCTCGATCGCGCCGCGGCCGAACCGCTTCGGATCCTTCGCCAGCTTCTTCTCCAGCGTATAGGCCGCGAACGAGGCGATCACGGCGCCGCCGCCCGGCAGGATGCCGAGGATCGAGCCAAGCACGGTGCCGCGCAGGATTGCCGGCGTGGAATCCGCGATGTCCTTCCTGGTCGGCATCAGGCCGGTGATCTTCTGCTGCACCAGGTTGCGGTTCATCTCGGCGCCGTGGTCGAGGTTGCGAATGATCTCCGCGAAGCCGAACACGCCCATCGCCACGGTGGCAAAGCCAAGACCGTCGGCGAGCTCGGGGATGTTGAAGGCCATGCGCGAGGCGCCGGTCTCGATGTCGGAGCCGACCATCGACAGCAACAGGCCGAACACGATCATCGCGATCGCCTTCAGCACCGAGCCCTTGGCGAGCACCACCGCAAAGATCAGGCCGAGCACCATCAGCGAGAAATACTCAGCCGGGCCGAACGCCAGCGCGAGCTTGGTCAGCGGCGCGCCGAGCACGGCGATCAGCACGGTCGCGACGCAGCCGGCGAAGAACGAGCCGATCGCGGCGATCGCCAGAGCCGGGCCGGCGCGGCCCTGCTTGGCCATCTGGTGGCCGTCGAGCGCGGTGACCACGGAGGTCGCCTCGCCCGGAATATTGACCAGGATCGAGGTGGTCGAGCCGCCATATTGCGCGCCGTAATAGATGCCGGCGAGCATGATCAGCGCACCGACCGGCGGCAGGCCGAAGGTGATCGGCAGCAGCATGGCCACTGTGGCGATGGTGCCGATGCCCGGCAGCACGCCGACCAGCGTGCCGACCAGTGCGCCGATCAGGCACATCAGAAGGTTGATCGGCGAGAATGCGACCGCGAAACCGTGGGCGAGATTGGCGAACAGTTCCATCACGCCCTCACTGGATCAGGAAACGCGGGAACATCGGCATCGGAAGTCCCAGCACATAGGGGAAAAGCAGCGCGCAGCCGAGGGTCAGACAGGCGCCGACAATGATGGCCTCGACCAACCTCGTCTCCTGCGAGCCCATCGCCGCGATCATGAAGGCGGCAAAGGCGGAGACCACAAGCCCGAGTGGCCGGATCGCCAATGCGAAGAACACGATTGCGGCGGATACGAACAACGGGCCGCGCCAGGAATAGGCCGCGATATGCGGGCCATTCTGCAGAACTCCCATCAGCGCGACACCACCGCCGAGCAACAGCAGCAGCACGGCGAACATGCGCGGCGCGGTTCCGGCGCCGAACGAAAATCCGTGCATGCCCTGCAAATCGCTCGAGGCCCACAAGGCAAACAGCGCAACCGCCATCATGGCGAGCCCGCCGACAAAATCCTGCGGACCGCGCACCCATTTCGGCAAGATCGATTTGACCGGCGCCTCGCTCGGCGTATCGCTCATGACTTCGCTTCCCCCGTCAGGGCTGTCCCGCCCGTTTTGATTGAATGGCTTGGTTTGTGGTGCGTTGACCGAAAGCCTTGCTAGCGATTTTCGTCAGATAACGCCAGCGAAACCCAAGAGGCCTCCGGCCAGCAACATCCACAAAGGGTTAATCCGCGTCGCAAAAGCAAGCGCGGCCGCGACAATGGTGATCAGGACCGCGATCCAACTTTGGTCTGAGGTCTGCGCCACGATCAGGCCGGAGGCCGCCATCAGACCGATCGACAGCGGAACCAGTGCCGCCTGGATCATCGCCGGCCAGCGCGCCTCGCGCGAGCGATCGAGGAAACGGCTCACATAATAGGCAAGCAGCGCGGTCGGTCCGCACATCGCCACCGTCGCGGCCAACGCCCCGGCGACGCCTGCGACAGAATAGCCTATCAAGGTCACGATCAGCACGTTCGGCCCCGGCGCGAGCTGCGAGATCGCGAATACGTCGGCGAACTGCTTGTCGGTCAGCCAGTGATGCACGTCGACGGCGGCACGGTGCATTTCGGGAATCGCCGAATTGGCGCCGCCGACCGCAAACAGCGACATCAGGCCGAAGGTCCAGACCAGCGCCGCGATCGGGTTGGACTCCGAGCTCATGCCCGCACCATGCGGCGCGCCAGGACCGTCGTCGCAATGCTGAGCGGGATCGCCACCAGCAGCACGATCTGGAGCGGCCAGCGGATCAGTCCGATCGCGACGAAAACAGCAGCCAGAATGACGAGGCCCGTGACATCGCGCCGCTTCAGGAGCGGCATCATCATCTTGAAGACGACGGCGAACAGCAGCCCGACCGCGGCGCAGGCGACGCCGGCGAGCGTCCGGCGCAGTACGTCGACGTCGCCGTAACGGGCATAGAGCGCGGCAAGGATGGTCGCGATCACCATCGGCGGCCCGACCAGCCCGGCGAAGGCGGCGAGCCCGCCGGCTATGCCGCGAAAGCGCGAGCCGAATACGACCGACAGGTTGACGATGTTCGGACCTGGCAGGAAATGGCACAGCGCGAAGGTCTCGTTGAACTCCTCCGCGGTCATCCAGCGGTGTTGCTCGACGATCGCGCGCCGGGCCCAGACCAGAACCCCGCCAAAGCCGGCCAGCGACATCTTGGCAAAGGCCAGGAACAGCTCGAGCAGGCCGGGCTGGTGGGGCGGCGATGGTACGGGGGCATCCGGCGCCGGGGCGGCAACCGGCGGAGATTCCGGGGGCATGGACGAAACCTAGAACGCCGCCGGGACAGCGCCAAGACCTTGGCCAGCCCCAAATCGGCGGGTTTTCACAGCCGAAAGGACCTGAATCGGCTCTGTTTTTCTAAGACTTTGCCGCTATATTGGGGGTGCCGGTTCGCCGGCTATGGAAATAAATGACCGTCGCAATAAACCATTCGGACCCGGGGGCGGTACCCGGCGCCTCCACCAAAACCCATCCGTCGCGGTGGCTTTCGGCGGGGGCGAAATAGGATCGACGAGGGCGTAAAGGGCGTGTTTTTTCTCGGTATGGTTCCGCCGACATCGGGCCAATGCAATAGTTGCCAACGACAACTTTGCTCCGGTTGCTCAGGCTGCGTAACGCAGTTTGAAAGACCATCTTAAAGTCCTAGCGGGTTAAGCTCCGCTAGGCGGGGTTCGGAGGCACCTGGCAACAGAAGCCTCCACTTCATCCCTTGTTTCCCAATCGGGCGTCCGCGCGCATTTCAGCTGCCAGCCCTGCTGATTTCCGGCTCCCGGCGGGGTAGCATGGCGAAAGGGCGAGTCGGACGGGTCCGGCGCCGCCCAGGCGCACATTTTCGAAGCGACAGGATCACCATGGCGACCGATCACATCCGATATGACGTGCTGGCGCGCGATGCGCTGCGCGGGGTGCTGCGCCGGGTGTTGTCCGACGCCGCCGAACATGGCCTGCCGGGCGAGCATCATTTCTACATCACCTTCCTGTCGCACGGCGACGGCGTGAAGCTGTCGCCCCGGCTGCTCGCGCAGTATCCGGAGGAGATGACCATCATACTGCAGCACCAGTTCTGGGATCTGGTGGTGACCGAGGATCGCTTCGAGGTCGGCCTGTCGTTCGGCGGGATTCCCGAGCGGCTGACCGTGCCGTTCGCCGCGGTGACGCGCTTCCTCGATCCGTCCGCGCCGTTCGATTTGCGCTTCGATGTCTCGGACGCACTGTCCGAAGAAGCCCCTCCCGCCACCGCACCGGCCTCTCCCCTGCCCGCCCCTGCGGCCGAGACCGAGAGCGCCGAGACCGAGCAGGAGCCCGCCAAGCCCAGCGAAGGCGCCGAGGTCGTGCGGCTGGACCGCTTCCGCAAGAAATAATCTAAGCGTAGATCACGCCTCGCCCTTGTAGGATGCTTGCCGGGATCGGGATGACAAATCGTCATCCCGGCCTACCTTCTGCATGAACGTGCCCTTCACGCGGACGCTGTCGCGTTGCCGCGCGGGGCCACGTTTTGATGACGCAACGGCAAGCATCCACGGAAAGCATGATGGCTCGATCGACGATCCCCTCCAAGGCAAAGACCCGCAGCGAGACCGACAGCTTCGGTCCGATCGACGTTCCCGCCGACCGCTATTGGGGCGCGCAGACCGAACGCTCGCGGCAGAATTTCAAGATCGGCCACGACCGCATGCCGATCGCGATCGTCCATGCACTCGGCATCGTGAAGCTTGCGGCCGCGGAGACCAATCGCGAGCTCGGCCAGCTCGATGCGCGCCGCGCCGGCGCCATCATCCGCGCAGCCAAGGAAGTGATCGAAGGCAAGCTCGACGACAATTTCCCGCTGGTGGTCTGGCAGACCGGTTCGGGCACACAGAGCAACATGAACGTGAACGAGGTGATCGCCAACCGCGCCAACCAGAAGCTCGGCGGCGAGCTTGGCGCCAAGAAGCCGATTCATCCGAACGATCACGTCAACATGAGTCAGTCGTCGAACGACTCGTTTCCGACCGCGATGCATATCGCCGCAGCGAGCCGCATCGTCGCCGATCTGATTCCAGCACTCACCGAACTGCTTCGCGCGTTGCGCAAGAAGGAGAAGGCGTTTGCCAAGATCGTCAAGATCGGGCGCACCCACACCCAGGATGCGACGCCGCTGACGCTCGGCCAGGAATTCTCCGGCTACGCCGCGCAGGTCGAGAGCGGCATCGCGCGGCTGCGCGTCGCGGTGAAAGATCTGTTTCCGCTCGCGCAGGGCGGCACTGCCGTCGGCACCGGCCTCAACTCGAAGCCGCGATTTGCGAAAACCTTCGCGCGCCACGTCGCCAAGATCACCAAGCTGCCGTTCACCAGCGCGGCCAACAAGTTCGAGGCGCTGGCTTCCAACGACGCCTATGTGCTGGTGCACGGCGCGATCAACTCGGTGGCGACCGGCCTGTTCAAGATCGCCAACGATATCCGCTTGCTCGGCTCGGGCCCGCGCTCGGGCCTCGGCGAGTTGATCCTGCCCGAGAACGAGCCGGGCTCGTCGATCATGCCGGGCAAGGTCAATCCGACCCAGTGCGAAGCCATGACCATGGTCTGCTGCCAGGTGTTCGGCAATCAGACCACGATCACCGTCGCCGGCAGCCAGGGCCATTTCGAGTTGAACGTGTACAAGCCCGTGTTGGCATACTGTATGATAAATTCCATTCAGTTGCTGTCTGACGTTGTCCGCTCATTTACCGAGCATTGCGTTGTCGGAATACGCGCCGACGAAAAGCGCATCAACGAACTGATGCAGCGCTCGCTGATGCTGGTCACCGCACTCGCACCGAAGATCGGTTACGACAACGCGGCCAAGGTCGCCAAGTCGGCGCATGCGCGCGGAACGACGCTGAAGGAAGAGGCTTTGCGGCTCGGATTTGTTTCCGCGGATGAATTTGATCGCGTCGTGCAGCCGGACAAAATGACACACCCGGGCTAAAGCGAAGCGCGCATTGTCCGGATAATTACGGTCAGCGCGCGTGATATAATTATGGATCATAACGCCTAAAGACTAAGGCGCGTTACCTATGAGCTCTGCGCTGGCGCATGGTACAGACGTCTAGTTTTCGCAGAGCGAAACGGATTCTTTGATGCTATCAGAGCATCAAACGGGGATTCGGGATGGATATCGAGCCGGGCGCGTAGCGCAGTTGCTCTTGCTTTCGTCACGATGCATCACCAATTCCGCTCTGGGGACGATGAGGACGACGAGCATGGGCGACGTGGTCAACTTGAAACGATTCAAGAAGCGCGGTGAGCGCGAACAAGCAGCGAAGCAGGCCGAAGCCAATCGTGCGCTATTCGGTCGCACCAAATCCGAACGAGCGCGTGACGAATTCCTCGGCGAGCGCAACGCGCGTGTGCTCGATCAGCACCGCATCGAAAATGGAGACGCATCATGAAGTCTCCCGTCGTCAAGCGCTCGATCGTCGTCGCCGGACACAAGACCAGCGTCAGCCTCGAAGAAGCCTTCTGGAATGGCATGAAGGAGATTTCCGGTCTGCGGAACATGACGCTGTCGGAGTTGGTCGGCGAGATCGACAACAACCGTCAGCAGGGCAATTTGTCCTCCGCGATCCGGCTGTTCGTGCTCGACTACTTCCGCTCGCGCGCCACGCCGGCGGTGCCCACGGATGTCAGGCCGCAACAGGTTGACACGCGTCAGCAGGCCTGACCGCCTCTCCGACCGTCGCCACCAGTAGACGGTCGTTCCGCTGCGCGGGCTCAGCATGAAGGTCAATCGGATCGTCGCGAACGTTGCCGCACCGGACACAGCGGCAGCGAAGTCGTTCTATCGCGACGTGCTTGGCCTCGAGCCACTGATGGATTTCGGTTGGGTTGCGACTTACGGCTCATCCGAAACCATGCAGGCTCAAATCAGCTTCGCTTCCGAAGGTGGCTCCGGCACGCCGGTGCCTGATCTCTCCATTGAGGTTGACGATCTCGACGAGGCCCTGCGCCGAATGAAGGCAGCCTGCATCGCGATCGAATACGGACCGGCGGACGAGCCGTGGGGCGTGCGGCGCTTCTTCGTCCGCGATCCCTTCGGCAAGCTGATCAATATTCTCCAGCACCGATCATGAGCCAGCGCTTCGTTTGACGCGCTTTCTTGACGCGAACCGGTGCCCACTTCGCTTGAAAGCGCGTCTAGTTCTGCACCGCCGGCCGCTGCGGTGGATTGGCGACCTGCGGCGTCAGCGACAGCGGCGGCCGCAGCGGCTTCGGCCTGGCCGCGCCGGGCGCCGGCTTGACCTCGATCGGCGGCGGCAGCGGCGCCAGCTGCGGCTGGCTCGCAAGCGACGCGGGCGGCGCAATGGCGGGTGCGGTGGCGACCGGCGGGACAGTCGGCGGCCGCGGCGCAACGATCTTCGGCTTTGCCGGCACGCGGCGCGGGTCAGGGCCAGGCCCCGGCGAGTTGGCGGAAGGCACTCCTGCCGAATTCGGGTTGGATGCATCCGGCGCCGGCTCGGCCGGATGCGGAAGGGCCGTTTGGGTCGGCGGCGGCACCGGTTCGCCGCGCTCGATGGCGTCAAGCCGCTTGGTCTCCCGATCGATCGCGCGCACCGCAAGCCACGACGACAGCGCCGCAATGTCGATACTGCGCGATAATCCGTCGGGCGTGCCCACGGCAAGCAACTGGATTTCCGGTCGGCTGTTGGCCGTGCCGACCTGCGTCGATGCCAGGGCGGCGCGGATGTCGGCCTGGTCGGCCGGAATGTCGTAGCCGCCGGATACGGTCGCATTGGCACCGTTCGCCGCGAGCGTGGTGGCGCCGACCCGGAGGCGGCCGTCGCGGATGTTGAAGGGGATTTGCGCCGAAGCAATCGACAGCGCGCCGCTCGCGAGCACCGGTTCGACGATCTGCCGCAGCCGCGTGTCGTCGGTCGCCTGCCCGGAATCGCTGGCGCGGATCGCAACCTCGAAGGCGCGCGGATCGAGGCCCGGAAGGCTCAGCCCCTCCAGCGTCACGGTGCCGCTGCCGGACAGCGCGCCGGTCAACGCCGAGGCACTGCGGCCCTGCGTCAACAGCGTCATCTGCATCGAGGCGCGTCCCTTGGGCATCGCGAGACTGCGGTAGCGCAAGGCTGAACTGTCGATGCCGGACAGCCGCACATTGGCGCTGAGCGCAAGTCCGTTGGCGCCCTGTCGCGCATCGATGGTGGCGGTCGCCTCGCCGCCGCCGATCTTGCCCTTGATGCCGTCGAAGGTCAGCGACTGCCCATCCGACCTGATGGTGCCGCTGACCGGCTGCAGCTCGGCGCCACCCGGCAGCAGGCCATGCAGCGCTTCGAACGTGACCTTGCCGCGCCAGGCGCTTGTGAGGCCCTGGCCGAGCGGCTCCGTCGCATCGTGACCGGCCGCGCCGATCGCGGCCGCGAAAATCGGCGCCAGCGTGATCTGATCGAGACCGACTTCGCCGTCGACGCTTTTCTGATCGGCGAGTGTCAGCGCCAGATGACCGCGCAGCCGTGAACCGGCGATGATGCTGTCGAGATCGTCGAAGGTCAGCTTGTCGCCCGCGAGCGTCAGCTTCGACGACAGGCGGATGTTTGCGACCGGATCGGCTGGCTTCAGATTGAGCAGCGGACTGATGTCGGCGCTGCGGACGCGGAGGCTGATGCTCGATTTGCCCGCGTTGGCCCCGTCCTTGGTCCAAGGCTCCGCGGTCCCTTCGGCATCCACGTCGAGCCCTGCGCCCCAGAGCCTTGCCTTCAGCCGCAACGGCGCGCCCCACGCGCCGATCGCCGTGCCCTCGAATTGCGTCGAGCCGGCACCGGCTGCGACCGCATGGTCAAGCCCAAGCAGCGCCAGCAAAGCATTGCCATCGCCTGCCGAGAATTTCGTCTCCGCTGCAACCTCGTTGCGGCGAAGTGCATCGAAATCCAGCGCACGGATTGCAGCCACCTGCGGCGTCGCCGAGATCACCGTGTTGCCTTTGAGCTGCGGCGTATCGAGATCGAGCGTCGCGCGCGCGCTGACGCGATCGGCCGCCTTGCCCTTGCCGAGGTCGAGCGCGAGCCTGGCGCGAACCGGGCCGGCATCCGCGCGGAGCACGCCAAGCCGCGCGGCCAGAGCCGGCGCGAACGGCTGAACCACAGCGGTCAGCCGGCCAAGCGACGCGGCGGTCGCGTCGACCGCGAGCTTGCCGGTCGAATTGGCGCGGTCGAAATTGCCATTGCCGTCCAGCGTGACGTTGTCGGGCTGGCCGATCTTGACGCGCTCGAGCACGATATTCTTCGGGCTATAGGCTATCTTCGCCAGCAGCGGCCGCAATTCCTGCCCGGAAGAGACCGCGCGCCCGACGTCGAGCGACAGCTGCGCCTCGTCGGGCCATTCGCCTTGCGGACCGGCCAGCGAGCGGATCAATGCCGCGGTCGCGTCGAGATCGAGCCGCTCCGCCTTCAACTGCGCCTCGACCTTCGAGCCGCTGGTCGCCTCGCGGTGCGTAACCGCGACGCGGCCCTCGAGCGTGCCGCCCTCAATCTCCGCCTTCATCGCGTCGATCGAGAAGCCTGATGGCGACACCATGACGTCGCCGCGCAAACGCAGCGGCCTCTGGCTGCGATAGGTGGCGTCGCCGCGCCCCTGCAGCCAGGTCATCAGCGCGTCGGGATCGGACGATTCGATGTTGAGCGCGGTCTTGAAGCTGTTCGCTGTTCCAGCTTGCGCGCTGGCACCGCTCATCGAGACACGCGTGGATCCCGGCGCGCGAAATTCCAACCGGCGCACCGTCCAGGATTTCGCATCCGATCGCAGTTCCGCCGAGATGTCCTGCAACGGACGGCCGCCGAGCATGATCTGCTCGGACGCCAGCTCCAACTGCGCCGGTATCGGGCTTTGCGGAAGACCCGACAACACCGCACGCATGGCCGGCAGCACGCGGACCGGCTCGACATTGCCGTTGTTGCCGTCCTTGGCGCTATCCTTGGCGGCGAACTTGTCGCCGTCGAGCTGCCGCGCCGTAAGCGTGGCGCGCAGCAGCGGCGACGCACCGAAACGCAGATCGCCATTGCCGGCGAGCTTCAGCGCACGGTCCTCGGCGCCATAGCTCACGTCGATCTGGTCGAGCCGCGCCGCCGAATAGTCCGATTTCACCTTGGCCGCGATCCGCCATGGCGGCGCATCGCCGCCGCGCTGACCGGGCGCACCCGCCAGCGTCAGCGTGCCCTCGAACCGCGGCGCGCGGGCCTCGAAGGTCAGGATGCCTTCGAGATCGGCCGACACCGGCCGCTGCCCGGGATCGACGCTGAAGTGCAGGCGGGTGCCGCTGCCATCGGCGCTTTGCCCCGAGGAGACCCGAAACGGGTAGCGGTTGCCGTCGAACATGAAGTTGCCGTCACCGCGGATCGCGCCGGCAAGCGAGCGGACGTCGCCGCTGAAGGCAATGTCGTTCAGCTCGAGCGTGCTGCGGCTCGCGGCATCATGCAGCGCGATGCGGCCGGTCAGGTTGAGCCGGTCGATCGCCAGCGAAGCGAGGTTGAAGCTCCCGCTCGACGGCGACCAGTCGATCCGCCCTTTCGGGTCGAGCCCGAGATCGAGCGACGCGCCGTTGATGGTGAGCTCGTTCGCACGCCACTCGCCGCGCATCAGCGAACTCAGACTGAACTCCACGTCGAGATTGGCGGCCCGGACCTTGCCGAGGTCGTTGGCGCCGCCGACGGTGACCGTCTTCAACCGCAGCGAGGGTGCCGGCAGCAGCCGCGCGTCGAGATTGCCGGCGACGCGAATCGGCACGCCGATGATCTTGGACGCCTCCGCCTCGAACTGCGGCCGGAACTGGTTCCAGTCAACGAAATATGGACCGACCAGCGCCGCGACCAGTGCAAGAATGAAGGCAATTGCCAGGCCGAGCAGCGTCGTCTGCACGGTGTCTCCCTTTGAGCCAGCTCCGGGGCAGCCTCCTCATGCTGAACCCTTTGCCAACCTCTGGCCGGAGCAACCCAAATATAGAGACAAGTACGGCGAAGTCACAGCCGGTTTACTGCTGGGACTCTGGACAGATGGTTGATTTCCCGTTCAAGCGTGCGTGTGCCGGCCCCGCCGCGGATCGCTGACCCGCGGGAACGTCACCAGCTCGCCGGCAGCCGCTTCAGCCCGCGCAGCACGAAGGTCGGCCGCCACTCCGGATTTTCCGCGTCATCGAGCCGCAGGTCGGGAATCCGGCGCAGCAGCGTCGAGATCGCGATCTCGGCCTCGATCCGCGCCAGCTGGGCGCCGAGGCAGAAATGGATGCCGCCGCCGAACGACAGCGGCTTGACGTTCGGCCGCCGGATGTCGAGCCTTTCGGGGTGATCGGGGTAGACAGCCTCGTCGTGATTGGCCGAGCCCAGGAGGCACAGCACGCTCTCGCCCTTCGGGATGCGCTTGCCACCGAGGTCGTCGATGTCTTCCAGCGCGACACGGCCGGTCAGCTGCACCGAGGAATCGTAACGCAGGAACTCCTCGATCGCGTTGGTGATCAGGCCGGGATTGGCCTTCAGCAGCGCGAGTTGGTCCGGGTTGCGGAACAGCGCCAGTAGGCCGTTGCCGATCAGGTTCACGGTCGTCTCGTGGCCGGCGCCGAACAGCAGGATGATGTTGCCGGTCAGTTCCTCGTTGGTGAGCTTCTGGCCGTCCTCTTCGGCCTGCACCAGCTGGGTGGTGAGGTCGTCGCCGGGCTGCTTGCGGCGCAGCTCGAACAGCTGATGGAAATACATCGCCGCCATCGCATTGGCGGCGTTGCCCTGCTTGATTTCCTCAGGCGTCAGCGGCACCGGCTCGAGGATGCGGCCGCCATCGCGCGAACCGTTGTAGAAGGCCTCGCGGTGTTCCTCGGGAATGCCGAGCATGTCGCAGATGATGGTGACCGGCAGGCGGAACGCGAAATCCTCGATCAGGTCCATCTTGCCTTGCGGAATGATGCGGTCGAGCGTCTCGTCGACGACGTGCTGGATGCGCGGCCGCATGTCCTCGACCCGCCGCGCGGTGAAGGCCTTGACGACAAGGCCGCGCAGGCGGGTGTGGTCGGGCGGATCCTGCTGCAGCATCCAGTGGCTCATGCTGCGGAAGACCGGCTCGTCCATGATCTTCGGACCGTAGCGGCGGATCGAGCGCTCGGCAAAATCCTTGCCGAACCGCTTGTCGCGCAGCACGAGGCTCGCCTCGGCGTGCCGGCTGGCGACGAAAGCGCCGTGCACATTGACATGCATCGGATCGAGGCGGCGCAGCCGCTCGTAGTACGGATAGGGATTGCGAATGAATTCAGGCGCCAGTGGATTGAAAAGCGGCTCGCCGCTCGCCGGCTGAACTTGCTCGTTCATGGTGACCTCGTTCGCTCGCGACGCCGGTGCCTAAAAAGGCTGGCGTGCCCTGGTGTCATCCTTAAGTCCGCATCATCACGGATGCGGCTGTTCTGGTTCTGTCGAACGCAACTCGATACACTCTTGTATCGAGTTGCATTGTGCCCTAAAATGCGCCGATGTCAAGGGTTCGAACCAGACCGACACGGGACGACACCTGCGAGAAGCTGTTCGAGGCGGCGGCGCGGGTGTTCGAGGAACAGGGCATCGGCGGCGCCAGCATCGAGGCGATCGCGGCCGCGGCGGGCTTCACCCGCGGCGCCTTCTATTCGAACTTCAAGAGCAAGGACGAGCTGATCTTCGCGATGCTCGAGGATCACGTCGAGCAATCGATCCGGCGCAATCTCGATTTGCTCGCCCGGCACAACAACCTGGCCGACTTCCTCGAGGCGCTGCGCACCATGGATCGCAGCCGGCAGGATCCGCTCGGCCGCTCCCCTCTCCTGCACATGGAGATGATCCTGTTCGTGGCGCGCGCCGAGAAGCGCCGGCCCGAGCTCGCCAAGCGTCTGCGCGCGCGGCGCAAGCTGATCGCCGACATCGTCACGACTGCGCAGAAGAATAGCGGCAGGAACGGCAGACTCGATCCGGATTGGACCGGAGCGATCGTGCTGGCGCTGGAAGATGGCTTCCGCCTGCACCGCCTGATCGATCCGGAAACCACCCCCGCCGACAGCTGCCTGCGCGCGATCACCGACCTGCAGCGCGCGATTGGCGTTTCGTCGGCCTGATGCGTCAGGCCGCGCTTGCGGCCTTGTGCATCTGTCCGGCGACGGCGCGGACCTTGCGGGGCGAGGCCTGCCAGATCGCAAATGCCGACAGCAGGCTGACGGCGATCCCGAGCAGGAAGGCGCTGGTGTAGCTGCCCGAGAGATCATAGAGCTGGCCGGTGATCCAGGGGCCCGCAGCGCCGCCGGCAAGCGCAGCCAGCATCACGGTGCCGAAGATGCTGCCGTAATGCTTGCCCTGGAAGATCTCCAGCACGACCGGTCCCATCACGGATGTCAGGCCATAGCCAAGCGCGCCCTGGGTGAAGACCATGAGATAGATCAGCGTCATGTTGGGCCAGTATTTCAAGGCGGCGAGCGCGGCGAAGCAGATCACGAAGCCGAAGCAGGAGATCGCCCACACCCATTCCCGGCCGATCCGATCGGAGAGATGCCCGAGCCAGATCTGGCCGGGAATGCCGAGCAGGCTGACGACCCCAAGCGCCCAGACGCTAACACTGGAGCTGAAGCCGATGTCGAGCAGGAATTTGGTCTGATGCACCTGCACCGCGTACCAGATGTACAGGCCGCAGAAATAACCGGTCGCGATCCACCAGAACCGCGCGGTGCGCAGCGCACGCGACAGCGTCCAGTCGGTGCCGGCCCACACCGGGTCGACGATATTCGATGCCGGCCTGGCTGACGTCGCCGTCGGCGCGGCATCGCCGTCCGGCTGCAGGCCGATGTCCTCCGGCCGCTTGTGCAGCAAGAGATTGATCGGCGCCAGCACGACCAGCACCGCGATCCCCATTGCGGTGCAGGCGGTGCGCCAGCCGGTGTGCTCGATCATGTGCTGCACCCACGGCAGCAGCGTCACCGAGCCGATACCGACGCCGGCGAAGGCGAGCCCGATCGCAAGTCCGCGGCGGCGGAGGAACCAGTTCGGCACGAACAACGATTGTCCGGAATAGCCGAGGCAAACGCTGCCAGCGCCGACCAGCACGCCGATCGTGAGATAGAGGTGCCAGGGCTGCGTGGTCAGCGGCGCCAGCAGCAGGCCCGAGCCCATCAGGAGCACGCCAAGCTCCATCACCGCGCGCGGACCGCCGCGGTCCATCAATCGGCCGATCAGCGGACTTGCGATCGCCGAGGCGACAAAGCCGAACGAGAAGGCGCCCGCCGTGATGCCGCGCTCCCAGCCGAATTCAGAGATGATCGGCGGATAGAACAGCGAGAACGCCGTACGCGCGTTGACGCCGATCGCCATGGTGACGAAGGTCACCGCGACGATGATCCAGCCGTAGAAAAAGGGAAGTCGCATCGGACGCAGCATTCCATCCGCAACGGAACAGGCTGGACCGGCGCCGTGGCGGACACTTGGGCAGCCGGCAGCAGGCGCTGCCACCAGCCAGATTTCAGGACGACCTGGAGACAGAAGGGCCGACGCATCCGTCGACCCTTGCCGCCACAATCAACCGCCGTGATCGCCTCGTCAACGCTTGCGCGGACGCTTGGCCGCCTTTTTGGCTGCCTTCTTCTTGCTGACGGCTTTCTTCTTGCCGGCGGGCTTCCCGCCGCCTGATTTGGTGCGCCTGAACGTCGGCCTGCGGAGCGAAAGCTCGGGCCAGGCGATCGGCTGTTCACCGCTGTCCGGGTCGTTGTCGCCGGGCGGATCTTCGGCGCTGTCATCCATCGGCCCTTGCACGACCAGATGGACAAGATAGGCGGTGCCGGCCCCATTCAGGTAGTTCGCGAGCGGCTCGTTGTTGCTCGGAAACAGATGCGGATAGGTCACCACGCTGTTTTCCTCGACCGAGAACTTCACCGCCTTGATCGCGGTTCGGGTCATCGCGTCGCCCAGGATCTTCTTGATCGCCTCCTGCGTCTCCTGAGGCAGCACATGGTGGAGAAAGAAGAACCATTTCCGCTTGGCATCATCCTTCCCGTAATCCTTGCTCGGATAGGCACCGATGCGGAACGCCACGCGCCGTAACCTGTGGCTCGGATCAAACAGCTTTTCCTTTTTGTTGTGCTTGCGAAGAGTAGCCAGATCCTTGCCGCTGAAGAGCTCATTCAGCCGGTCCACGATTTCAGCATCGGGACCGCTGCCGACGGGAAGTAGCGCACCCATTTGTCGTCTCCCTTTGTGCAATTTGATTCAGTCGTAAAAACTCGGACAGATAGCACCGCGGAATTGCCGGCGCGGCCTCCGGTCGAACCAGTACATGTTTGCGCCTTGGCCAATGATCGGCCCAGCACACGCTTGGACCGCGCTTGCGAATTCCCAGGCCGCAGGCGGCAAGCGCGGTCAATTGCTCGATGCTCGATACCGCGCGCTCAATCGAGAGCGTGCGCCCGGTCCGCTTGCGTAGCCGGGCTGCGCCCGTGGCGAGAATCCAGCGGTCCGCCGCGCACTCGCAACCGAGCTCGGAATTGGTGGCGAGCCGACCGCCTTTAGACAGATGGTGTCCGACCTCGTGAAGCAGGGCGAAAACCAGGCCGTCGGCGTTCATCGCCGCGTGGTAAGCCAGTCCGCCATAGATCCGCACGACGCGGTCGTTGCCACGAATGAAGGCCTGAGCATTGACGGTTGCGCTTCCTTCGTCGAGCTCGAAAAGCAGACCGGGAAACGCACGCCTGAAATCGGCCAGGATGTCGCAAAGGAGCGCGTCCCTGCACGTGCGGGCGCTTCCTTTGCCGACCGGTTCGCCCGTCACATTCGCGAACAACATGAGATCATCCGAATGGGATCAGAACAATTTCACTCGCAACTCAAATATTATTGGCTTCGTTCGAACTTCGACTCGCTTTGACCGTCTTTCCCGCGCTACCGACAAAGGGCGCGAAGATCATCGCGCCGGTCTCGTGAAGCAGCGCGGTCGCGCGGTCCAGTTCCTTCGTGCCTTCCTCGGCCTCACCGCTGCGCCCGGAGCGCAACAGCAGATCGGCGCGAACCGATCGGGCAAGGCATTCCGGAATGCGCGCGTGCCGCTTGACTGCAACCGCAATCGCCTCGTCGACGGCGGACAACGCTGCCGCCGCATCTCCTTTCTGCCGATACGCGTTCGCGAGATCGGCGAGAATCCGTGCTTCGTTTTCGAGGCCGGCCTTGCGGGTTCGCGCGAAGTCGAGCGCGGCCGTCAGATCCTCGATCGATGATGTGAACCGACCTGCCACCATATGGGACAGGCCGCGGCTGGCCTGGGCGTAGACGCGCAAATATGGATTGCCGCTTTTGACCGCGAGCAAGAAGGCGCGATCGGCGTGGTGCTGGGCCAATCCGACGTCGCCTTCGGACCAGGCGAGGTCGACATAGGCGAGGCTCGGAATGACATAGTGAATGGCATCGACCTGGCTGCCATCCAGTTGCAGCACGCGATCGAGCAGCGGCCGGGCCTCGGACCCGCGCCCCAGCATCACGAGCGTCTGCCCGCGCATGGCGGTCAACCAGACCTCGACGTCGAATCCAAGCGTCTCCCGGTCCGACTTCACGATCTCCGAGGCGCGCGCGGCCGCCTCCATGTTCATCTGCAGCGCCTCCGACATCCGTCCCGAGAGCCGGAGAGCGTGGCAGAGAATGGCCTTCAGCGTGACCTGGACACTGGTGTCGGTGCCGGTGTCGGCAAGCGCCTTGGCTTCCAGCACCCGCTCGACATATTCGTCGGCCGAGCCGCCATTCGCCAAAATCCGGCCGTAGGCAGCGTGAATCAGCGTGTTGGCGCGCAGGTCCCCCATCGCGAGCGCGAGGCCGCGGGCTTCCTCGAAATAGACCTGCGCATCGGCGGCGGAAATTCCCTCGCGCCAGCCGAAATTCACGATCTGGCCACAGGCCATCATCTTCAGATAGTCGGTCATTTGCGATGGGGGCTGGTGCGTCAGCAGTTCACGCACCTTCTTCCAGCTTCGCAAGGCCTGACTGGGATCGTTCGCACCGACCCAGACCGCCGCACGCATGTGCTGCTGCGCCGCCTTCATATGTTCGCCGGCATGCTCCCAGTGGTAGGCGAGAAGCGACGCCCGTTCCTCGGCGCGATCCTTGAACAGCTTCTCGATCGCCTGCGCGACGGCCGCGTGAAGCTCGCGGCGCCGTTCGTGCAACAGCGACAGATAAGCGACTTCCTGGATCAGCGGATGACGAAACGCGATCAGCCGCTGCTCAAAGGGAGGCACGTCGTAGAGCAATTCGGCGCGTCGCAAATGTCCCACGGCTTCCAGCAACTCGGCCTTCGCCAGTCCGGCAACGGCATCGAGAACCGACAACGAAATCTCGCGCCCGGCAACCGAAGCGACCTCGAGGGCTCTTTTTGCGTGTTCGTCGAGGCGATCGATGCGCGCCGCGACCACGGCTTGCACGGTCGTCGGAAGCGGAATTGTGTCGATGCCGCCCTTCAGCCGGTACGCGCCCTTCTCGCCCTCGAAGTCGCCGCGCTCGACAAGGGCGCTCATGAGCTCTTCCAGGAAGAACGGATTGCCGTGCGCGCGCTCGACGATGTTCCGGCTCAACAACGCCAGCGACGGGTCGGTACCAAAATGATCGCGCAAGATCGATTGCGCCTCCGCGGGCCCAAGCGGAGCCATGTTGATCTGCCGGTAATGCGATCGCTGCATCAGCGGCGCGCTCAATCCGGCCCTGAAATTGACCAGCAGCATCGTCGTGGTTCCGACCACGGCGTCGGCAAGGGCCTCGACGAACTCCTCACTCGCCGGATCGATCCAGTGCAGATCGTCGATCAGGACGACCGTCACATTGTCACGAGGTGCGGCGCGTACCAGTTCGCCGACGAAATCGAGCAATTGGGCCTTGCGGGCCTTGGGATCCAGCTTCGGCGCAGACTGGTGCGGGTCCGCCAGACCGAGGAATTCCAGCAGCACGGGTGCCAGATGATCGGAGACCGGCATTGCCGCCAACCGGTCGAAGACACGGCGGCGCGAGACGTCCGGCGCTTCCTCCTTGATGCGAAGCCCAAAAATATCCCGAAGCAGCGCCAGCACCGGCTGAAACGGCGTTGCGCGGCCATGCGCGAGCACACGCGCCTCAAAGACGCGGATGCCCTTGCTACGACAACTCTCGGCAAATTCAAAGCAAAGGCGACTCTTTCCAATGCCGGCTTCGCCGACGACACCGACCGCCCGGCCATCTCCCTTGCGGGTGTTCTCGAGTTCAGCCGTCAGCGCCGCAAACTCGTCGGCGCGGCCGGTCAGGGGACTCAACCGTCGTCCGGTCCGGAAGACACCGCTCGACGGCGCATGCTGAAGGCCCCTCAGCCTGAGCACCTCGACGGGAGCCGCGAGCCCCCGAATGGCCTGCTCGCCAAGCGACTCCACCTCCACGAACTGCTTCGCGACAGCGTAGGTTTCCCTCGAGACCAGAATGGTGCCGGGCTCGGCAAGGTGCTCCAGTCGACTGGCGAGGTGCACGTTCGCGCCCGCGGCGTCATAGGTTTGATAGATGCCGTGCTCGATGGCCTGGAAGACGACCTCACCGGTATGGACGCCGACGCGGATGTGCATATCGACGTCATGCAGGCGCTTGACGTCATCCTGCATCGCCAGCGCCGCGAGACAGCCCCGAACGGCGTGATCCTCATGAGGCTGCGGGGCGCCGAACATCGCCATGACGCCGTCGCCCTGGGCCTTGTTGACGACGCCGCCGTAGCGGTGAACGGCCTCGTTCATCAGGTCGAGCACCGGCTGCAAGCGCCGCATGCCCAGTTCGGGATCTCCGAGACTATCGATGATGCCCGTCGAGTTGCTGATATCGGCGAAAAGGATCGTGAGGCGCTTCCGCTCCCCGCCCTTGGCACGCAGGCTCCTCAGGGCATGCTCGTGCGACGGCAGAACCTGGGTCGCGTCAATCGCCGTCGTCAACGCAGCGCCGCACCTTCCGCAAAAGCGGCTGCTTGAACCGTTCAGGTGGCCGCAAGCTTCACACGTAATTCCGAGAGAGGCCCCGCACCCTTCGCAATACTCATTGGTCGCCCTGTTCTGACAACCGCAACGCAAACATTGCATCGTAGGCCTCTTGAAGAGAGCTGCAGACGCAGGCAACCGCAACAAGTCTTAAAAACAACGCGACAAATATCCACAATCGGGTATCGCTGTGAAGCTTAGCAAAGCCGCCTGCACCTGTCGTGCCATTTTATGGCGCACGTGCAGATTGCGCCAAAACGGCAGTCGACGCCGCATCCGATCACAAGTTGCGTCGCCGTTGGCGTCGAGCACACAGGTTGCATTGGCTAAGTCTGCAACGCGTGGCTCTCATGGCCGAAATAGGCGCGCTCGAGCCGACGCGCCAAGTCGCTCTCTCCGGTCGGCGCCTCCAGCGCGATCGCACCCTGCACCAGCGCGTAGACGCGATCGGCGCAGGCGAGCGCCTTCTCCAAGAGCTGCTCGACCAGCAGCACGGAGGTGCCCTGCTCGCGTAGCCGGCCGATGACGTTGAGGACACGATCGACCAGCACCGGCGACAGTCCGGCGGACGGCTCGTCGAGCATCAACAGCCGCGGCCGGCGGACCAGGCCCTGCGCCACCGTCAGCATCTGCTGCTGCCCGCCCGACAGCGCGCCGCCGCGTTCATGCCGCTTCTCGGCGATTTCGGGAAACAACGCCAATGCCTCCTCGATGCGCACGGCGCGCTCGGCGCGCGGCAGGTCATAGCCGGCAAGCAGCAAATTGTCGGTCACCGAGATCTGCGTGAACACGCGATGTCCCTCGATCACATGCACCAGCCCGGCACGCGCGGCATCGCGCGGCGTGGCGTTGGTCATGTCGCGGTCGCCGAACCGGACCTGTCCGGCAGTGACGGGCAACAGTCCGGACATCGCGCGCAGCAACGTGGTCTTGCCGGCACCGTTGGGCCCGAGCAGCGCCACGACCTCGCCGGCAGCAATCGTGATGTCGATGCCGTGCAGCACACGGATCTTGCCGTAGCCGGACTGCAGCCCATTGACCGCGAGCAACGGTTCAGCCGCCGAGATAGGCACTGACGACCTCCTTGTGGACGCGGATCTCCGCCGGGGTTCCCGCCGCCAGCGTCCGGCCCAGATTGAGCACGGTGACCTGGTGGCAGATATCGAAGATCAGATCGGCATGGTGCTCGACCAGCAGCACACCGGTACCGCGGCCGCAGACCGCCTTGATCAGGCCGGCGAGCCGCTCGATTTCGTCATTGGAGAGACCCGCGGCGGGCTCGTCGAGCAGCAGGAAGTCCGGATCGAGCATCAACGCCCGCGCGATCTCGATGAAGCGCAGTTCGCTGTGTTGCAGGCGATCGGCGCGTATGTCGGCGAGCGCCTCGAGGCCGACGACGCCGAGCAGCGCGTGCGCCTTGGCGGCGAGCAGACGTTCGTCGGCCCCGTTGCGCGGCAGTGCGAGCATCGCCTCGACGAAATTGGCCCGGCCCTCGATCGAGCCGCCGATCATGACGTTCTCCAACACCGAAGCTTCACCGATCACCCGCGGCGTCTGAAAGGTGCGCGCGATACCGCACGCGGCCCGCTTGACCGGCTGGCCCGCGGCCAGGACTTCGCCGCCAAGCGTCATGGTGCCGGCTTTGGCGGCATAGTAGCCCGAGATCACGTTGAGCGTCGTGGTCTTGCCGCTGCCGTTCGGTCCGATCAGGCCGTGGATCGCGCCGGGTGCGATATCGAGATCGAGGCCGTCGATCGCCTTCACATTGCCGAAGCTCAGCGCGATGCCACGCAACTGCAGCGTCTTGCCGCCGTCCCTGCGGCGCACGATGTCGGCGAGTGCAGCGGGACGCGGAACGATGGCGCGGTTGCTAGCGAGCGGCCGGCGGTTGCGGAAATCGAGCAACGCCGCGATGCCACCGGGCATCACCAGCACGATCACGAGCAGCAGCACCGCGTAGAGGAAGGTCGACCAAGCCGCGAGCGGTGCCGCGATCTCGGGCAGGATGGTCAGGATGATGGTGCCGAGCATGGGCCCGAGGATCGAGCCGCGGCCGCCGATCAGGATCGCGATGAAGAACAGCACCGAGAGATCGAAGGTGAACGCATCGGGCGTGATGTAGGTCTGCAGGGTCGCGAACAATCCGCCGGCGATCGCCGCCAGCGCGCCGGCGAACAGGAAGATCGCGATCAGCATTTTCGGCTTGGAGATGCCGCTGGCCTCGGCGGCGACCTCGGCGTCGCGCACCGCGATCAGCGCGCGGCCGAACCGGCTGCGCGCGACATTGGCGCTCATCCAGGTGGTCAAGGCGGCGAAGGCGATACAGAGGGCGTAGAAGCCCCACGGCGTATTGAACGGCGGCGGGAATTCCGGACCTGCAATGCCAATGCCGCCGCCGGTCACGCTCTGCCAGGCCAGCGCGATCTGGGTCACGATGGTGGCAAAGCCAAGCGTCGACATGGCGAAGTAGAAGGTGCGCAGGCGCAGGGCCGGCAGGCCGACGACCACGCCGAAGACCGCGCCGATCAGGCCGGCGATCGGCAAGGCGACGAATACCGGAAGCACCGGCATCACGTTGCCGGCAACCAGCACGCTCGTCGTGTAGGCGCCGAGCGTCAGCAGCGCGACATAGCCGATCGCAAGATGACCGGCGAAGCCGACCACCAGATTGAGGCCCGACACCAGCACCCAGTAGATCGCCATGCGGGTACCGATCAGCACCCAGTAATCGTTGCTGACGAACGGCAGCAGCACCGCCGCCACCAGAATGCCGAGAAACGGCAGGACGTGCGGCAGCGCGGCGCGCCACACGCCGCTGTCGGCTCGGGACGGGGTGGACACGACCGACGTCATCACACTCTCCGCGCGGTCGAGGCGCCGAACAGCCCTTGCGGCGCGGCGAGCAGCACCACGATGAACAGCGTGAACACCGCGACCGAGGAGAAGATGCCGCCGACCAGGAAGTTCGCCGCCTGCTGGAACAGGCCGAGCGCCAGCCCGCCGATGATCGCGCCTCTGTTATTGCCGAGCCCGCCCAGCGCCACCGGCACGAAGCCGTAGAAGTTGAGCAGCGCGCCGTTGGCGAAGAAGGCCAGCAGCAACTGCCCGCCGGAAAACCCGGCGATGCCGCCGACCACGCCGGCAAGCGCGTAGCTCGCGACCCGCAGATTGCGCTCCGGCAGGCCGAGCGCCCGCGCCGCAAAATTATCCTCCGCGATGGCCAGGAACGCGCGGCCGACCAGGGTGCGGCGGTAGAGATATTCAAGGCCGACAATGGTGACGGCGCAGGCGAGGACCGGCAGCCAGAATTTCTCATCGAGGACGCCCTCGCCGAACCCTGCGATGCGCGGGAACGGCTGCGGCTCGGTGCCCCATTTGATCGCGGTGATTTGCTGGATCATCAGCGCGACCGCGAGGGTCGAGAGCACGTAGAGATGCTGGTCGAGGCTCTTGAGCACCGGCCGCACCGCGACGAATTCGGTGATGATTCCGATCACCGCGCAGCAGAGCAGCGTCAGCACGAAGCCGACGGCAATGGGCAAGCCGAGCTTCAGCGTGAACATCGAGCCGAACACGCCGCCCAGCATCGCCAGCTGGCCGGCGGTGAAGCTCATCACCCGCGAGGTCGAGAACATCGTGTTGTAGGTGACGCCGACGAGCGCGTAGATCGCGCCCGCAGCGAGACCGGATGCAAGGATCGAGGCCAGCATCGGCTGCGCCCTCGCCCTTCTACGTATATCCTGGCGCCAGCGCGAAGGTGCCGTCCTTGGCGGTAGAGGCTTCCGACATCACGATCTCTTCGGTCAGGTAGCCGTTGTGCTCGGTCGGCGAGAAGCGGTAATTGCCGAAATAGCCGGGATAGGTCGACAGCGTGTTCCAGTACTTGATGATGCCGGCGCTGTCGGTCGAGCCGCTTTCGGCGACCGCCTTGGCGATCAGCTCGATGCAATCGATGCCGCCCGCGACCCACCACAACAGCGTGTCGTTCAGTGCGACGTTGGCCTCGGCCAGGCGCGCGACCAGGTCCGCGCTCTTCGGCGGCAGCTTGCCGGCGGCATCATAGCTGCAGCTCTTGTAGCCGATCGCGTAGACCTTCTTCCAGTTCTCCGGCTTGGCGACCAGGCTCGCAAGCTCGCCCGACGCCATCGAGGGATGCCCGACGAAGGGCACGTCCCAGTTCATCGCGGCGCGGGTGTTGAACATGCGCGCCTCCATGCCGGTCGAGACGCTCCACACCACGATCGCTTCCGCGCCGGCGTTCTTGGCACGCAGCATGTCCGGCGTCATGTCGGGCTGCGTGGCGTCGATATTGGCCTGATAGGCCACCTCGGCGCCGTCCTTCTTGAACGCCGCGACGGAAGCGCCGACCGCGGTGACGCCATAGCCGGTGGTGTCGCCGATCACGGCGACCTTCTTCACCTTGAGGATCTTGAGACAGTAATTGCGCACGGCATCGTCCCATTGGTTGTTCGACGGCGCGATGCGGAACGCGTTGGGGAACTTGATCGGGTCGATCAGGGTCTCGACGACGCAGGGATGCAGGTCGGGCATCTTGGCGCGCGCCATGATCGGCGTTGTCGCCAGCGCCTCGCCCGAGTTCAGCGGACCCCAGATCGCGTGCACCTTGGCCTGGCTGATCAGCTCCTGCGTGGCGTTCACCGCCTTGGTCGGATCGCCCTGGGTATCGCGCATCACGAGCTCGATCTTGCGGCCCTTCACCCCGCCGGCGCCGTTGATGGCGTCGACCGCGAAGTTGACGCCGCGATTGAAGCCGACCGTCGGCGCCGAGCTCGGGCCGGTGATCGCCGCGAGACAGCCGATCTTGATCGGTTCCGACTGTGCGATGGCAGGCGCCGGGAAGGAAAATGATGCGGCGCCCAATGCACCGGCGCTGCCCAACAAAACGTCACGGCGTGAAATAGCCATGTGATGCCTCCCTGTTTCCCTCTCGGCGCCCGTCGTTTGTTGCGGGACGTCCGTTCATTGATAGTCCGCGCGCTCAGGGGCCGCGGTTATGCGGGCCAAGTCTGAGCCGGATGCGAAGCTCTTGTCCAGCCCCGCGGACGACATTGGGCTTCGCCAAACTTTCATGGCCGAGGCCGCCGCGTCCAGTAGCCGGCATTGACCGCGCCGACGGGTATCTCGCCGGCAACGATCTTCGCGACCTGGCGTACCGTCTCCGATGACTGATGCTCGATCGCCTGCGGCG
The DNA here is from genome assembly GCF_020329495.1 of Bradyrhizobium australafricanum. Lineage (NCBI taxonomy): Bacteria > Pseudomonadati > Pseudomonadota > Alphaproteobacteria > Hyphomicrobiales > Nitrobacteraceae > Bradyrhizobium > Bradyrhizobium australafricanum. Next base: position 72,436 of record NZ_JAGKJL010000007.1, read on the forward strand.
TCAGGCCGCCGACATGCGGCGTTGCGATCACATTGTGCAGCTTCGCAAGCTCGGGCGTCGGCATCTGGTCCGGCGCGCGGCCGACATCCATCGCGGCACCCGCAATGCGGCCATCGCGCAGCGCGGCCGATAGCGCCGCCTCGTCGACAAGGTTTCCGCGCGAAAGGTTGATGAAGAATGCGTGCTTCGGCATCCGCGCCAGTGCGGCTTGCCCGATCAGGTTCTCGGTCTGCGCGTTGGCGATCGCGAGACAGACAACGTAGTCGGCGCGCGCCAGCAGATCGTCGAGCGGCAGATGCGCGATCGCCGCATCATCGATCGTTACGTAGGGATCGGCGACCAGCACACTCATGCCGAGCACTTTTGCGATCCCGGCAAGATAGCGCCCGATGCTGCCATAGCCGATGATGCCGATCGTGCTTCCCGCAAGCTGGCGGCCCATGACGACCTCGGGCGCCCTCCCCGCATGATAATCCGCGGTGGCGCGCGAGACGCCGCGCGACAGATCGACGATGAAGCCGAGCGCGAGCTCGGCGACCGACTGGACGAAACCGGCGCTCGCCTGCGTCACCAGCACGCCGGCGGCGGAGGCCGCAGCCACATCGATATTGCGGATATCGACCGCGCAGCGCACGACGGCGCGCAACTTCGGCAGCTGCGGGAAGATCTCCCCTCGCCCCTGCGTCATGCGGTCGGCGACGATGATGTCGACATCGGCCGCGGCCTTGACCAGCGCCGCCGCGTCGAGCGCCTCCTCGCCTTCGTGCAGCTTGACGTCGGCGACCGCGCGCAGGCCGCTCAGGCTGCGCTCGCCATAATAGCCGCGGCGCATCTGCGGGGTATGGGCGAGCAGCACCTTCACGTTTCGATTCCCCTAATAGCCGAGCGCATGCGGCAAGGCCGTGCTGATGGCGGGCACGAAGGCGATCACCAGCAGGCACAGCAACAGCAGGCCGAGATAGCCCGCGATCGGCTTGATGGTCTGCTCGATCGGCACGTTGCCGATCAGGCAGGCGCCGTAGAGCCCAAGGCCAAGTGGCGGCGCAAAGAGCCCGAGCCCCATCGCGATCACAAGCACGACGCCGAAATGCAGTGGATCGATGCCGAGCTTGACGGCAACCGGCAGCAGCAGCGGGCCGAAAATGATCAGCGCCGCGGCGCCTTCGAGCACCGAGCCCATCACCACCAGCACCAGGATCGACAGCAGCATGAACAGCCAGACGCCGTGGCTGCCCGAGATCGCCAGCATGAGGTCGCCGACGGCATGCGGCACCTGCTGCAGCGTCAGGATGAAGGCCAGTGACTGCGCCGCGGCGACGATGAACAGCACCAGCCCCGAACGAACAGCCGACTGCACGAAGCAGTGCGCCAGACTCCTCGCGCCGAGCTCGCGGAACAGCAGGCTGCCGACGGCGATGGCGTAGACCGCGGCGAAGGCGGAGATTTCGGTCGCGGTGGCAAAGCCGCTCTTGAAGCCGAAGAAGATCATGAAGATCAGCCCGAACGAGGCGATCGCACCGGTCCAGAGCCCCGATACCGCGGCGCGCGGCTCGGCTTCCACGTTCGCCGCGGGGCGCTTGCCGAAGATGATCGACACCGCGATCAGCGCCAGCGCCATCAGCGCGGCCGGCAACATGCCGGCGACGAACAGTCCGCCGATCGACAGGTTGGCGACGAAGCCGAGGATGATGAGGTTGATGCAGGGCGGAATGGTCTCCGCCATGACAGCGGAGGCGGCGAGCAGCGCCACCGCTCCGCCCGGGTTCTGCCGCGAGCGGCGCGCCGCCGGGATCAGCACCGAGCCGACCGCGGCAACGTCGGCCATCTTGGAGCCCGAGATGCCGGAGAACAGCACCATCGACATCACCATGACGACGTTGAGCCCGCCGCGCATCCGTCCAACCGCGCGCTGCAGCAATTCGATCAGCCGGACCGACATGCCGTTGGCTTCCATCAGGTAGCCGACCAGGATGAAGAACGGGATCGCGAGCAGCACGAAATTGTCGATGCCGCGCGCCATCTGCTGGGCGAAGATCACGCCGGGCAGCGTGCCCTCGACCCAGATGAAGATCAGCGCCGCCAGCGCCAGCGCAAAACCGATCGGCAGTCCGCCGAACAGCGTGAGGAGGAAGCCGATCAGCATCAACGTTTGCGATGACGGTACGGACGATGGTGCGAATGCATCCCAAGCGAGATAGAGACCCACGATGACGGCAGTCGCGACGATGGCCACCGTCATGTCGCGCAGCGGCCGGCCACAGAACGTCTCGAACGCGAAGATCGTCATGAACGCCGCGCCGACGCCCATTGGATAGAACGTCCATTCCAGCGGCAGGCCGGAGCCGGAAGTCTGACCGGTGGTCAGCCAGCCCATCTTGACGGCGTTGAACGCGACATAGCCGGCAATGATGGTGACGAGCAGCGCACCGACCGCGTCGACCACCCGCCGCACGCCCGGCGGCAGCATGTTGACGAAGAAGGCGACGCCGAGATTTTCGCTGCGGGCGAGCGCGCTTGCCGCGCCGAAGAAGCTCGACCCGACCATCAGGCCGCGGGCGACGTCGTCGGACCATTCGACCGGCGCATTGAACAGGAAGCGGGCCAGCACCGAGACGCAGACCACCACGAGATCGGCGGCAAGCAGGAGCGCGGCGGTCGCATCACTAACGGCAAGCAGCGGCGCCGTGATCCGATCAGCGCTGCTTCTCGCCTCGACTGCGGCGACTGACATGCGCCGACCTCAGGCCTGGGTGGCGCGGATCAGGTCGACGACGGCCTTGGCCTCGGGCCGCGCCTTGATGAAATTGTCGGTCTGCGGCAGCACGCGCTTGCGGTATGCCTCCTTGTCGCATTCGACGACGGTGACGCCCTTCTCCACCAGCGCCGCCAGCGCCTCCTTCTCCACCGCAAGGCCGTGCGCGCGGGTGTCGATCGCGGCCTTGTTCGCCGCGTCGAGAAAGCCTTCCCGCAGCTTGGGAGCCATGCGGTTGAAGCTGGTGTCGCTGAAATAGACCGCGAGCGGCGAGAAGATGTGCTGGGTCAGCGCATAATGCTTCGCGGTCTCGTAGAACTTGCTCGCCAGGATCGTCGGCGGATCGTGTTCGAGGCCGTCGAGCACGCCGGCCTGCAGCGCCGTATAGATCTCGCCGAACGCCAGCGGCGTCGCGGCGGCACCCATCAGCCGCAGGCATTCGGTGATGATCGGATTGGGCAAGGTGCGGATTTTCAGGCCGGCAAGATCCTCCGGCGTCTTCACCGGCTTCTTCGCCAGCACGCTGCGCGCACCGAAATTATAGGCCCAGCCGATGATGTGAATGCCGGCGCCCTTGAGCAGCGCAGCCTCGATCGGCTTCGCCGCGCCGGCGTCGAACGCCTTGGTCTGCTGCTGGAAGCTGGTGAAGAGATAACCGAGGTCGAAGGTGCCGACCAGCGGCACGAGATTCGCCGAGATCGACGAGCCCGACACCATCAGGTCGATCACCCCGAGCTTCACCGAGTTGATGACGTCGATCTCCTGGCCGAGCTGGTTGTCGGGGAAGAAGGTGACCTCGATCTGCTCACCGAGCCCGTTCGCCTTCAGGCTCTTGACCAGATTGTCGTAGTAGACGCGGCCATTGGCGTATTTGGGATCGTTCGGAAGCGACGACGAGCATCGCACTTTCATCACCGCAGCCTCGGCGCGGCCGATGATGGCGGGCGCGGCGGCAAGCCACGCGGTCGCTGCGACCGACGACTGCAGCACAATGCGGCGGCTCACGCGGTTCGACGTCATGTTGGTGCTCCTCCCCGGGGACGGATCTTTATTGTGTTGGCCACCCGCCTGACGGCGTGAGCTTGGCAGCCGATTTGTCATAATGTATGACAAAACGGATACGGTTGTGCAAGGGCGCGGCTCGGCGGCGGCGCAGGCTGCAACCGCAGCGAGGCCCTCGATGTTCCAGACATCCAACGCGTTGCGTCGGAGCGTGCACAGCCAGGTCACCGACCGCGTCGGCAGCAGCATCGTGCGCGGCGAGGTCGGCGTCGGCGAAACGTTGCCACCGGAAATCCGGATCTGCGAGATGATGGACGTCAGCCGCACCGTGGTGCGCGAGGCGATCCGCACCTTGACCGGCAAGGGCCTGATCGAGTCGCGGCCCAAGAGCGGCACGCGGGTTCGGCCGCCCGAGCAGTGGAATCAGCTCGATCCCGACGTGCTGCGCTGGCACCTCGAGACCGCGGAGATCGACCGTTACCTCGCCAAGCTGTTCCAGCTGCGCGCCGCGGTCGAGCCGGCCGCGGCAGCGCTCGCGGCGACTTATGCCGAGGAGGTCGACGTCGCGCGCATCCGCGCCGGATGCGACGGCATGGACGCGGCAAAGACCAACGAGGAGTTCGTCGCCGCCGACATCGCGTTCCACCAGGCGATCTATTTCGCCACCCGCAACGAATTCTTCTGGCCGATCGCGCAGATGTTCGATATCACGCTGCGCCAGAGTTTTACGATCGCAGCGCCGGGCTCGCACCGTCCGCGGGCGCTGCGCGAGCACCGCGCGGTGCTGGACGCGATCGCCGCCGGAGATGCGGAGACGGCGCGCACAGCCACGGTCGTGCTGCTGACGAATTCCGCCGACGACCTGGTGCGCATTCGCGGCAGGGAGTTCGAGACGCCACGTCCAGCCAAGCGCCGATGATGTTGGTGACTGCGGTCGTGATGCGCTCACTGCTTCCACATGGTCGTCCTGGCGACAGCCAGGATCCATAACCACCGCAAGTGGTTGTGACCGGGATCATGGCCCCAGCGTCGCGCAAGACCTGACATTTGGGGTAATGGGTCCTGGCTTTCGCCAGGACGACATCGAATATGGGGCGCGCCCTACATCCCAATCGTCGTCCCGGCGAAAGCCAGGACCCATACGCCGCGGCCGATGTTGTCGGTGAGACTCGTCGTTCCAGCGTCGCGCAACCTAGCTCAGCGGTGGTTATGGGTCCCGACCCCCGTGTGCAATTGCGCATTAGGCCGGGACGACAGCGAATGTGTGGTGCCGCTTGCAGGTCAAAAATCCGCATCAGTGATTGACGCGTGAGCGAGGCACCGCCGGAAGGGTTCCCTCCCCCTTGCGAGAGTGGGAGCCGCGCGGCGTGCTCGCCTCACCGTCATTCCGCGCCTGCCACGAGAGTCGACCCGCACACGGGCCTGTGACCATAGTTGAAGGCTGCGACGACGAAACTTCTGGATTGTTGGCCTCGTAGACGCCAAGACAGGAGCGCTATTCTGCGAAGGTTTCATTGATGCACGACGTCTCGATCCCGGCGGCCCTGATCGCCGGTCTGGTCAGCTTCCTCTCGCCCTGCGTGCTGCCGCTGGTGCCGCCCTATCTGATCTATTTGACCGGCGCGACCATCGAGCAGGTCAACCAGGACGGCGCCACCGCGGCCTCCAAGCGCGCGGTGATGACGGCGGCGCTGATGTTCGTACTCGGCTTCTCCACCGTGTTCGTCGCGCTCGGCGCCAGCGCGTCCTTTGTCGGCGGGCTGGTGCGCGCCTGGTCGGCCGAGCTCTCGATCCTGGCGGGCATCGTCATCATCATCATGGGCCTGCACTTCCTCGGCGTGACCCGGATCGGCCTGCTGATGCGCGAGGGGCGGCTGACCGCGCCGAAGCCGGTCGGGCTGTGGGGCGCCTACGTCATGGGCCTGGCCTTCGCCTTCGGCTGGACGCCATGCATCGGGCCGATCCTCGCCGCGATCCTCTCGATCGCGGCCGCGGAGGCCACGGTGACGAAGGGCGCCGGCCTGCTCGCGGTCTATTCCGCCGGGCTCGGCATCCCGTTCCTGCTTGCGGCCTTCATGGTCAAGCAGTTCTCCTCGCTGTTCGCGCGGATGAAGCGCCATCTCGACACCGTCGAGCGGGTGATGGGCGTGCTGATGGTGGTCACCGGCATCGGCTTCCTGACCGGCGCAGTCTCGAGCGTCAGCGTCTGGCTGCTGGAAACCTTCCCGGCGCTGCAAAATATCGGCTAGGCCTGCGCGCCGGCGCAGGCTGCCGTCGGCTGGCTTTTGGCCGCGCGATGTCGGACTATCGAGAAATCGTCGCAATCCTCACGGGGCACCGATGGGCCAGGATCGTCAGACACGCGCCAGCTGGCCGGTCTTCCGTTCGCTCAGGTCGTTCCGGCCAAGCGACCTGCCGGGTGACCTGATCGCCGGGCTGACGCTCGCCGCGATTGCGATCCCGGAGCAGATGGCGACCGCGCGGCTCGGCGGCTTCTCGCCGCAGATCGGCTTCTTCGCCTTCATGGCCGGCTCGCTCGGCTTTGCGATGTTCGGTGCCAACCGCTTCCTGTCCTGCGGCGCCGACTCCTCGATCACGCCGATCTTCGCCGGCGGCCTCGCGCTGATGGCGACCGCCGGCTCGCCGGACTATCAGGCGCTGGCGATGGCGCTGGCGCTGATGGTCGGCGCGATCATGATCGCCGGCAGCCTGTTCAAGCTCGGCTGGATCGCCAATTTACTGTCGACGCCGGTGACGGTCGGCTTCCTCGCCGGCATCTCGGTCCACATCCTGGTCTCGCAATTACCCGGCGTGCTCGGCCTGACCACGCCGGACGGGCCGACGCTTTACAAGCTCGGGGTGCTCACCGAGAAGATCGGTCAAACCAATTTCTACACGCTGGCGATCGGCCTCGGCGTGCTGGCGCTGGTCGCCGGATCGGAGAAGATCAGCGCCCGCATTCCGGGCGCGCTGATCGGCCTTGTCGTGGCCACCGTTGCCGTGATCGCCGGCCATCTCGAAAGCAAGGGCGTCAAGGTGGTCGGCACCGTGCCCGGGACGCTGCCGACGCCATCGTTTCCGGACATCGCGCCGGAGCGATGGATCAAGCTGTTGTCGCTGGCGATCCTGATCGCGGTTGTCGTCATGGTGCAGACCGCGGCGACGACGCGCTCGTTCCTGTCCGATCCGGACAAGCCGGCCGACGTCGATCGCGACTTCCTCGGCGCCGGTGCCGGCAGCCTGCTGTCCGGGCTGTTCGGCGCCTTTCCGGTCAACGCCAGCCCGCCGCGGACCGGCATCGTGTCGGAGACCGGCGGACGCACGCAACTCTCGGGGCTGTTTGCCGCGGCCATCGTGCTCGCGCTGCTCGCCTTCGGCGCAACGCTGCTGCGGCACGTGCCCGACGCGGCACTCGGCGGCGTGCTGCTGTTCGTCGCGCTGCGCATCATCCGCGTGAAGCAGATCGTCGCGATCTTCCGCCAGTCGTTCTACGAATTCCTGCTGGTGGTGGCGACGGCGGCCGCGATCATCGTGCTGCCGATCGAGCAAGGCGTCGCGGTCGGCATCGCCTTGTCGCTGCTGCACGGCATCTGGACCACGACGCGCGGCCAACTGGTCGAGTTCGTCCACGTGCCCGGCACCACGATCTGGTGGCCGACGGGCCCGCATGTCACCGGCGAGCACAAGCCCGGCATTGCCGTCGTCGGCCTGCAGGCGCCATTGTCGTTCCTCAACGCGGAAAGCTTCCACAGCGGCGTGCTCAAGGCCATCGGCGGGACGACGCCCAAGCCGCGGCTGCTGGTGATCGAGGCCAGCGGCATGATCGAGGTCGATTTCACGGCGGCGCAAGCGCTGCGCGACCTGTTTCGCGAATGCCGCGATGACGGCGTGACGGTGGCGGTGGCGCGGCTCGAATCCGAGCGCGCGCAGGACGCATTCGAGCGCTTCGGTCTCTACGAGGTGTTGCCGCGGGACCATGTCTTCCACAGCGTCGACGAAGCGGTCCGCACGCTCGGCGGGCAGGCGTAGAGGTTGATGGGATCCGTCCGTAGCCCGGGTGAGCGAAGCGATACCGGGGAAACCGTTCCCGCATATCGCTTCGCTCATGCGGGCTACGCACGATCCTCCGTCATTGCGAGCAAAGCGAAGCAATCCATCGTGTGGCATATGCGGAAGCATGGATTGCTTTGTCGCTATCGCTCCTCGCAATGACGGAGCTACAAATTTAGGGCGATTAAGCTGCGTAGCCCGGATGGAACGAAGCGCAATCCGGGATTTCTCGCGCGTTGATGAACCGTCCCGGATTTCGCTTACGCTCCATCCGGGCTGCCGGACGACCTCAGGCCTGCTCGCCCTCGAGCGTCGGATGCTCCCTCAAAACTTCCGCCTTGATCGAGCCCGCGTGGATGGCGCGCAGCAGCGCCCGCCCCGTCTTGATGTTATTGGCCTTCATGCAGAGACCGACGATCTCGCGCACCGCGGAATCCCGCACCAGCTCGTCGGAGATCCTCATCGCAGTCTCCATCGCGACCTTGGCGGCACGCTCGTAGCGATCACGCTCGATCTGCTGCTTCTTCGCTGAACGCTTGTCGGGCGAGCCGACCGCCTCGGCACAGCCGGCGGCATCGCGGCAGATCGCACGGATCCGCTGCGCAGCTTCGATGTCGCCGAGCGGGTGCGCGACGGGATCGTCCCAGATATCCTTGTGCTCGTCCTTGCTGAACCACCACATCGCCGCACCTTGAAAGCGCGGCAAACATAGCTGGCCTTGGCGCAACCTGTGAACCGCAGAGTCTACTCGGTGCCGAGCAAGAGGTGCACACTATGGCCTGGCGGCCACACCCGCGGCCGGTCCGCGCGCGAATTGATGTCGAACCCATGGAATAAAGCCCGTTTCGGTTCTGATTGCGTCAGAGCCGAGGCTGCGGGGCTTTCGCTTGCCGCGTTTTCACGCGAACCGACGAGGCTCTAGGCCGATCGTTTCGGCCCGATCGCCTCGAACTGCGCCTTTTGCTCATCGCTGAGCGTGGCGTAGAAATTCTCAAGCGCGGCACGGACGTCCTTGACCGACTGCAGCATGACGTCGAGCCGCTTGGCGACGAAGGCAAGACGTGCGGGCGGGGTCATCGCCTCGTTGGTCTGGCACGCGGCCTTCAGCTTCCGCGCGGCGTCGGCGGTGGCGTCCTGCAGCGCCTGAAGCGCACCGCGTTGGGCGTCGCTGAGCTGCAGCCGCGCCTCGATCTCGCCGGTCGGCCATTCCTGCATCGCCGGCTGTGCGGCGCCGCAGCTCTGGGCAACCGTCGCGTTCGGATCGCGGGCTGCGGCTTCCTTGCGCTGGTTCTCGGCGAGCGCGTTGAGCCGCGCCTTCTGCTCGTCATCGAGCAGGCCGTAGAACTTCTCCATGGGAGGCTTCACGATTCCGACTGCGGTGACCATCGCTTCGATCCGCTGCTGCATGGCGGCGAGGCGGTTCGGCGCCGTCAACACCACCTGCGCGGGACATGCCGCGCGAATGACCTGGGCAGCCGCGAGCGACGCGTTGCCGAGCTCGCCGAGCGCCACCGATTGCGCTTCGGTCGGCTGCACCGCATCCGCGATCTGATCTACCGGCAGGCCGGCGACCGAACGGCTGTCATTGCCGCACATCTGCTCGATACGCCCGCCGCCGCGGTAACGGCGGCCCGTCCGGCGCTCCGGCAGATAGCCCCTGAGATCGTCATACCCATAAGGCCCGAAGATGCCGGCATAGATGTCCGGATAGCCGTAGCCCCAGAATCCGATGTCGTCGCCCCAGATCGCGTAGTCGTAGATGTCGTTGTACGCGAACGGCCAGAACAGCGGGCCAACCCAGCCGTAGCCGCCGCCGGGATGCTGCCACCAGCCGTTGGCGACAGTCCCGCCGTGCCAGCCGGCGAGCGCCGCGGCCGCGGCGATCTGCGCGCGCGCTGCCGGGTTGCTCAACAGCCGGCCGTTGCGCAATGCGCCGTTGCGCGACAGCGAGTTGAACGTATTGCGCATATGGCCCGGTGCGATTGCGGCATTGCGCATCCGGCCGAAATTGCCGCCCCCGCGCGACGCGAAGGCGCCATGGCCGGCGAACCCTGATCGCGAGATCGCGTGCGAGCGGCCGAATCCGCCATGATGGCCGCCACCGAAATGCATGTGGCCGAAGCCATGCCCGCCACGTCCATGGCCACCACCGTGCCCATGGCCACCGCCATGTCCATGGCCGCCGCCATGCCCTCCGCCATGGCCGCCACCATGTCCACCGCCGCCTCGGGCGATCGCGTCGCCCGACAGCGCCATCGCAAGCACCACGACCGCAATTCCGATTGCCCGTCCGATCACGGCGTCCTCCCTCCGCGCACCACGCACGTCGCGGCAACACAGCGCAGCACAAGAGAGACGCCGGGCGGGCGGAAAAGTTCCGCGCGTGACACGCGCCGCGCGCGGGCTCGCGAACGCTCCGCGGCGTGACGACGCTCAGGCGGCCGGGACGATCTTCCCGGGATTGAAGATGTTTTGCGGGTCGAGGGCCTGCTTCAGCGCCCGCATCGCGTCGAGCGCCTCCGGGCCGAGCTCGGCCTGCAAGTATTTCTGCTTGCCCTGGCCGATGCCGTGCTCGCCGGTGCAGGTGCCGTCCATGGCCTGGGCGCGCTCGACCAGGCGGTGCATGAACTCCTCGCCGCGCGCCATCTCGCCCTTGTCGTTGACGTCGCAGAGCAGCGAGCAGTGGAAGTTGCCGTCGCCGACATGGCCGACGATCGGCGACAGCAGATTGAGCCGCTGCAGATCCTCCTCGGTCTCGGTGACGCAGTCCGCGAGTCGCGAGATCGGCACGCAGACGTCGGTCGCAACCACGCCGATGCTGTCGCCGGGGCGCAGCGCCTTCACCGACCAGTAGGCGTCGTGCCGGGCCTGCCACAGCTTGGTGCGGTCTTCCGGCTTGGTGGTCCAGGTGAAGTCGCCGCCGCCGCATTCGGCGGCGATGTCGCGGAAATTCTTCGACTGCTCCGCGACCTCGACCTCGCTGCCGTGGAATTCCAGCAGCAGCAGCGGCGTCTCCGGCAGCGACAGCTTCGAATAGCTGTTGCAGGCTTTCACCTGCGCGGCATTGAGCAGCTCGATCCTGGCGACCGGAATGCCGGTCTGGATCGCGAGGATTGTCGCCTGGCAGGCGCCACGCACCGTGTCGAACGAACAGGCCGCCGCCGCGATCGTGTCGGGAATGCCGCGCAGACGGATGGTCAGTTCGGAGATGATGCCGAGCGTGCCTTCGGCGCCGACGAACAGATGCGTCAGGTCGTAACCGGCCGACGACTTCTTGGCGCGCGTGCCTGTCGTGATGATCTCGCCGTCGCCGCGCACCACCTTCAGCGCCAGTACGTTCTCGCGCATCGTGCCGTAGCGCACCGCGTTGGTGCCGGAGGCGCGTGTCGAGGTCATGCCGCCGAGCGAGGCATCGGCGCCGGGATCGATCGGAAAGAACAGGCCCTGGTCGCGCAGATGCTCGTTGAGCGCCTTCCGCGTCACGCCGGGCTGGATCACGCAGTCGAGGTCCTCAGCATGGACCTCGAGCACCTTGTTCATGTCGCGCAGATCGATGCAGATGCCGCCCACGGGCGCGTTGACCTGACCCTCGAGCGAGGTTCCGGTACCGAAGGCGATGACCGGCACGCGATTGGCGGCGCAGATTCGCACCACGTCCTGGATGTCAGCGGTTTCCTGCGCCATCACGACGGCGTCCGGCGGCTGGGTCGGCAGCCATGTGGTGGTATGGGCGTGCTGCTCGCGCACCGCCTGCGACGTGACGAGCCGGTTGCCGAACCGCGCCGCCAGCGCGTCGATCGCGCGCTTCAGGGCCTGCGGATCAGGTCGCGTCACATTGCCCGAAATCGTTGTCGCCACGTCAAATTTCCTCCCACCTTTAGCCGACCGTGGCAAAGCTTGTATAAGGGGTCAAGAGAGCCTGACTTGAAAAAGTGGACGCCGGAGTCACAGAAAAGCTCATGCTCGAACGCCAACGAACCGGGGACGGATCATGACTTCAGCGACTGCCACCAGCGAGATGCCGCTTCCATCGGCTCCGTTCAGATCCTCGGTGATGCAGATCGAGCCGCAATGGATCGACTACAACGGCCATCTCAACATGGCCTACTACAATGTGATGTTCGACCGCGCCATCGACGAGATGTGGCTGCAGCTCGGCATCGGGCCGGACTACATGAAGGCGCGGCACTGCTCGACCTTCACCGCCGAGTGCCACGTCCGCTACCTCAGGGAGATTCATCTCGGCGATCCCGTGCAAGTCCAGGTCTACCTGCTCGGCGCCGACGAGAAGCGGCTGCACACGTTCGAGGAACTGCGCCATGCCACCGAGGGCTGGCTCTCCGCGACCTCGGAAAACCTCACGCTGCACATCGACATGGCGGCGCGCAAGGTGGCGCCGTTTCCGCCCGATATCCGCGCCCGTGCGCAAGCGATCGTGGACAGCTATGCGGGCGTGCCGCGTCCCGAGGGCATCGGCCGCAACGTAGCGATGCCCTCGGCGAAATAACTTGGCGTTTTGAGGCGAAGCGGCCGCCGGTTGGCGGCCTCGCTAGACCCTTGTGCGGCCGCGCACCAATCCGACCACTGCCGACACCAGAAACAGGATGACGGCGATGAAGAAGATCGCCTTGGCGATTTCGACGGAGGCGCCGGCGATGCCGCCAAAGCCCAAAATGCCCGCGATCAGGGCGATGACCAGGAACGTGACGACCCAGCTCAGCATGATCAAAACTCCGCTTCGTTTTCCCTGTTGTTGCTTGGCGCGGATCTCTGCCCAGCGCCGCACCTGTTGAACAATCCGGCGGGGAAATGCTGGTTCCTGAGCATGAAACCGCGAAATTTTCGCCGATTTCCGGAACCGGGATTGAGTGTGGGCTGCTGCCAAAAGCGTTCCCGCCAGCCGCGATAAAACCTGTCAAAACGGCCGATCAGGCCCTATATGGCCTTCAATCCCTGTTAAGAAGGCTCCCCTTCACCATCCTGCGGTGCCATCGTGGGGCCGAGACGATTCGCCAATGACCGAGCCGAGCAAATTGCCCCATCACGGCGTTCCCGAGCACCAGCCGGCGGCTGGCGGCATCGCCGCGCGTGCGCGGGCGGCGGCCGGTCCGCAATATCTGAACGGCCTCAATCCGGAGCAGCGCGAGGCGGTCGAGACGCTCGACGGCCCCGTGCTGGTGCTTGCCGGCGCCGGCACCGGCAAGACACGCGTCCTGACCACGCGCATCGCGCATATCCTGAGCCAGGGCCGCGCGCGGCCGCACGAAATCCTGTCGGTGACTTTCACGAACAAGGCGGCGCGCGAGATGAAGCTGCGGCTCGGCCAGATGCTCGGCCAGGCGGTCGAGGGCATGCCGTGGCTCGGCACCTTCCACTCGATCGGCGGCCGCATCCTGCGCATCCATGCCGAGCTGGTGCAGCTGAAATCCAACTTCACGGTGCTCGACGTCGACGACCAGGTGCGGCTGTTGAAGCAATTGCTGCAGGCCGAGAACATCGACGACAAGCGCTGGCCGGCGCGGATGCTGGCCGGCCTGATCGACGGCTGGAAGAACCGCGGCCTGTCGCCGTCGCAGGTGCCGGCGGGCGAAGCGGCCTCGTTCGGCAACGGCAAGGGCGGCAAGATCTACGCGACCTATCAGGAGCGGCTGAAGATCCTCAACGCGGCCGATTTCGGCGACCTGCTGCTCGAGAACATCCGCCTGTTCCGCGAAAATCCGGATGTGCTGCGGCAGTACCAGAACCGCTTCAGGTTCATCCTGGTCGACGAATATCAGGACACCAACGTCGCGCAGTATCTGTGGCTGCGCCTGCTGTCGCAGGCGCCGTCGCGGCCGGAGCGACGCCTTGCCGACGTCATTCCGGGAGCAACCAACGCGCCAGTCATTCCGGGGCGCCTCGAAGAGGCGAACCCGGAATCCCGAAGCAATGAGGACCCAACTCGAGATTCCGGGTTCGCACCTGGCGGTGCGCCCCGGAATGACGAGGAAAACGTCACCACGCAACAACCCCTCAAGAACATCTGCTGCGTCGGCGACGACGACCAGTCGATCTATGGCTGGCGCGGCGCCGAGGTCGACAACATCCTGCGCTTCGAGCACGATTTTCCCGGCGCCAAGGTCATCCGCCTCGAGCGCAATTATCGCTCCACCGGCCACATCCTGGCAGCGGCCTCGCATCTGATCGCGCATAATGAAGGCCGGCTCGGCAAGACCCTGCGCACCGAGGATGTCGACGGCGAGAAGGTCACCGTCACCGGCTCCTGGGATTCGGAAGAGGAAGCACGCGCGATCGGCGAGGAGCTCGAGGAGCTGCAGCGCGCGGGCGAAAACCTCAACGACGTCGCCATCCTTGTGCGCGCCTCGTTCCAGATGCGCGAGTTCGAAGACCGCTTCGTCACGCTCGGCCTGCCCTACCGCGTGATCGGCGGCCCCCGATTCTACGAGCGCGCCGAAATCCGCGATGCGCTGGCCTATTTGCGCACCATCAATTCGCCGGCCGACGATCTCGCCTTCGAGCGCATCGTCAACGTACCCAAGCGGGGGCTCGGCGACGCCACCGTGCAGCTGCTGCACGACCATGCCCGCAAGCGCCGCATTCCGCTGTTCGAGGCGGCGCGCGCCGTGGTCGAGACCGACGAGCTGAAGCCGAAGGCGCGCGGGTCGTTGCGCGATCTCGTCATGCAGTTCGACCGCTGGCGCGCCCAGCGCGAGGTCACCTCGCATACCGAGCTCGCCGAGATCGTGCTCGACGAGAGCGGCTACACCGAGATGTGGCAGAAGGACCGCTCGGCTGATGCCGCCGGCCGGCTGGAGAACCTCAAGGAGCTGGTGCGTTCGATGGAGGAATTCGAGAACCTGCAAGGGTTTCTCGAACATATCTCGCTGGTGATGGACCGCGACGGCGAGGCCGGCGACGAGGCGGTGTCGCTGATGACGCTGCATTCGGCCAAGGGACTGGAATTCGACAACGTGTTCCTGCCGGGCTGGGAGGAAGGCTTGTTTCCGAGCCAGCGCACGCTGGACGAACAGGGCCGCGCCGGGCTCGAGGAGGAGCGCCGCCTCGCCCATGTCGGGCTGACCCGCGCCCGCCGCCGCGCCAAGATCTATTTCGCCACCAACCGCCGCATCCATGGCACCTGGTCGACCACGATCCCCTCGCGCTTCCTCGACGAGCTGCCGGCGCACAATGTCGAGATCACCGAATCCAAGGGCGGATCGGGCTGGGGCGGCAGCGGCGGCTACGGCGCCTCGCGCTTCGACAACCTCGAATCATTCGGCTCGAGCTATTCGACCCCGGGCTGGCAGCGCGCCCAGGCCAACCGCAACCGCGGCGGCGGGGGCCGAAGCGGCAGCGGCTTCGAGGAGCGGCAATCCTCCTTTTCCTCCGAAAGCTTCAATCGCACCAAGCGCGGCCCGATGGTGATCGAAGGCGAGCTGGTGGCGAAGTCAACCGGCACAACGTCGGAATTTTCGCTGGATGACCGGGTGTTTCACCAGAAATTCGGCTACGGCCATGTGGTGAAGATCGACGGCAACAAGCTGACCATCGCCTTCGAGAAGGCCGGCGAGAAGAAGGTGGTCGACAGCTTTGTGGAACGGGTGTGACATAGCGACCTTCTTTGGCGGCCTTCCCTGTTCGTAGCCCTTGACCCCAGTTGATTTCATGGGTTGAGATGGCCCCATGGTCCGGGGGAGGTTTTTCCTTTTTGTCATCGCGCTCACTGCGCCGTCGCTGGCGGTCGCGGAGACGATGAGCTTTGGCGATTCGGCAGCGCAACTGGCCAAGGCCTGCGGCGCCGACATCACCGCGAACTGCCGCGGCGTCAATCTCGACTCCAACCGCCTCAAGGAATGCCTGTCGCGCAACCGCGACGTGATATCGCCGCAGTGCAAGGAGAGCTACTTCTCCACCCTCGATGCGATCCAGAAGCGGATCGCGGCGCGCGTCACCGTTGCGAACGCCTGCACCCGCGAGATCGTCAAGGTTTGCGGCGGCTCGACCAAGGAGACCAGCAAGTCGGTGCCCTGCCTCGTCAGCGCCAAGGGCCTCAGCCGCAACTGCGCCCAGGCGATCAATGACGCGGGGTATCAATGATGCGGCTGTCGAGGCGAGGCTTGCGCGATCCTGGCCTTTTGGCCCTGCTGGGCACGCTGGCTTTGCTGGCGATGCCGATTTCACTGGGTCGTGCACAGACCGCCATCACGCGCGACGACGTCATCGCCAAGCTCAATCATTTTGAGACAGACGCCGAGATCGATGTCCCCGCGCTGCGCCAGCAGGTGGCCGAACGATCGAAGTCGCGATCGAAGAACGAGCCGCCGCCCTCGAAGCGGCCGCCGATCGCTCCAGATCTGACCAAGCTGCCGACGTTCAACGTCGACATCGCGTTCGACGTCGACACGCCGATCGTGCTGCCGGAATCGTATCAGACGGTCGGGCGGATCGCCGATGCGCTGACGCACTCCTCGCTGCTGCCCTACACCTTCCTGATCGTCGGCCACATCGAATCGACCGGACGACGCGAGAACAATGTGCTGCTGAGCCAACGGCGCGCCGACGCGATCCGCGACATCCTGGTCAACACCTTCAAGATCACACCGAAGCGCCTGCAATCGGTCGGGCTCGGCGAAGAGCAATTGCTCGATCCCGCCAAGCCCAACGCGCCGGTCAACAACCAGGTGCAGATCATGCTGGTCGCGAAGGTCGCCGACAGCGCGCCGCCCGCGCACCCTGCCCCGGCGGCCGCCGCCAAGAAGCCGGCGAAGTCAGCGAAGAAGCACTAGCCTGATCCGCTCACTTTAACGCGGCATGATTCGGACCATTACGTCCGGATCGCTTGGTTCTCGGAATTGCCATGTTGACCAACAGCCGCGATATCATTCGGCGCCTGGAGCGAGAGGGATGGAGTCTCGTCCGCGTTGCCGGTTCTCACCACGTCTTCAAGAACCCCCGATCGGGCGAAACGCTGGTCGTTCCGCACCCCAAGAAGGACTTGGGAAAAGGCTTGGTGCGTGCCATTTATAGGGGAGCGGGCTGGAAACCCGATTGAGGCACACCTTGGCTCACTACGTTGCCATCATTGAGGACGCCGGACCGGACTACGCCGTAGGCGTCTGGTTTCCGGACCTGCCCGGCTGCACGTCCGCGGGCGATGATATCGACGAGGCTTTGCGCAATGCCCCTGAGGCGCTGGAGCTCTATGCCGAGGGCCTAAGGGACGATGGACAGGAACTGCCCCGTCCCCGGACATTGACCGAGCTGAAGGCAGACCCCGAAGTCGCCGACGACCTGAAAACCTACATGGTCGCCTTGGTCGAACTGCCCGTCAGAGCGCACGCCGCGGAATAAATTTCTGCCCTGGCGGGCGATTGCAGAACGGATTGTCCGTCCCTATCTGCGCTTGACCCGCATCTTGCCCGCCCGGGCCCCAATCCGCGCGCGCCCTTCCCTCACGCTTTCGATCCTCCATGTCGCCGATCATTTCCGTATCCAATCTTTCAAAAACCTATGGCTCCGGCTTCAAGGCGCTGAAGGGCATCAATCTCGATATCGTCAAGGGCGAGATCTTCGCGCTGCTCGGGCCGAACGGCGCCGGCAAGACCACGCTGATCAGCATCATTTGCGGCATCGCCAATCCGAGCGAGGGCCGCATCACGATCGGCGGGCACGACATCATCGCCGACTATCGCGCGGCGCGGTCGATGATCGGGCTGGTTCCGCAGGAACTGCACACCGACGCGTTCGAGTCGGTGTGGGCGACCGTCAGCTTCAGCCGCGGCCTGTTCGGCAAGCCGAAGAACCCCGCCCATATCGAGAAGGTGCTGCGCGACCTGTCGCTGTGGGACAAGAAGGACGACAAGATCATCACGCTGTCCGGCGGCATGAAGCGCCGCGTGATGATCGCCAAGGCGCTGTCGCACGAACCGCAGATCCTGTTCCTCGACGAGCCCACCGCCGGGGTCGACGTCGAATTGCGCAAGGGCATGTGGGAGGTGGTCCGCACGCTGCAGGCTTCCGGCGTCACCATTATCCTCACCACGCACTATATCGAGGAAGCCGAGGAGATGGCCGACCGCATCGGCGTCATCAACAAGGGCGAGATCATCCTGATCGAGGACAAGGCGACCTTGATGCAGAAGCTCGGCAAGAAGGAGCTGACCCTGCAGTTGCAGAACAAGCTCGAGGCCATTCCCGATGTTCTGTCTGCCTACAATCTCGAATTGTCCGACGATGGCCGCACCGTGACCTATGACTACGATACCAAGGGCGATCGCACCGGCATCACCAGCCTGCTCAACGATCTGCGCAATGCCGGCATCCGCATCTCGGACCTCGATACCAGGCAGTCGTCGCTCGAGGATATCTTCGTCAGCCTCGTGAGGGCGCCATGAATTACCGCGCAATCCGGGCCATCTATCTGTTCGAAATGGCGCGCACCTGGCGCACGCTGCTGCAGAGCATCGTCTCGCCCGTGGTGTCGACCTCGCTGTATTTCGTGGTGTTCGGCGCCGCGATTGGCTCGCGCATCACCGAGGTCGAGGGCGTCAGCTACGGCACCTTCATCGTGCCGGGACTCGTGATGCTGTCGGTGCTGACCCAGAGCATCTCCAACGCCTCGTTCGGCATCTACTTCCCGAAATTCGTCGGCACGATCTACGAGATCCTGTCGGCGCCGATCTCCTATTTCGAGATCGTCATCGGCTATGTCGGCGCCGCCGCCACCAAGTCGATCATCCTCGGCCTGATCATCCTGGCGACGGCCGGGCTTTTCGTCCCCTTGCATATCCAGCATCCGGTGTGGATGCTGACCTTCCTGGTGCTGACGGCGGTCACCTTCAGCCTGTTCGGCTTCATCATCGGCATCTGGGCCGACGGCTTCGAGAAGCTGCAGATGATCCCGATGCTGGTGGTGACGCCGCTGACCTTTCTCGGCGGCAGCTTCTATTCGGTGAACATGCTGCCGTCGGGCTGGCGCACCATCACCCTGCTCAATCCCGTGGTCTATTTGATCTCCGGCTTCCGCTGGAGCTTCTACGAGATCGCCGATGTCAGCGTGCCGCTGAGCCTCGGCATGACCGTGGGATTCCTCGTGGCCTGCATGGCCATCGTGGCGTGGATCTTCAGGACCGGCTACCGGCTGAAGAACTGACTTGCAAGCAAGTCATTCCGGGGCGCGCCTTAGCGCGAACCTCAGATGCGCAATTGCGCATCGGGGAATCTCGCGCCGTCACTTCGAGATTCCGGGTTCATGCTTCGCATGCCCCGGAATGACGCTCGCCGTAGCCCGGATGGAGCGAAGCGCAATCCGGGACCTTATCGCCAAGCCTGCAGAACCCGGATTTCGCTTCTCTCCATCCGGGCTACAGGTTCTTCAACGATCAATAGCAGTGGAAATGGCCGTGGCGGTAATAGCCGCGGCAGCGGTGGCCACGGCGGTAACCGCGATCGGGGATGCCGAACACGCCCTTGACCGCGCCCATGGCGCCACCGACACCGGCGCCGCCCACCGGGCCTGCGACCCGATTGCCCTCATAGGCGCCCTCATGGGCGCCGCGGACGATGCCCTGGGCATGACCGGCATGGGGGACTGCGACCAGCGTCAAAGCGAGGGCTGCGGCCGCAAGCAGGAGCCGCGCGGAGAGGCCGGCTGGGACGACGGCCGCGGTCTTCACCTTGGTGTTGTTCATCTGGATTCCTTGATGCGCGGCGCGGACGCGCCGCCGGGCGGGGATTTGTTAAACGCCCATGCGGCCAAATGGTTGCGTGTCGGAGACCAGTTGGACCGTGGTCGCGGCCTGCTCGCGAAAAAGTCAGCCCGCCGTGACAGGCAGGCCCGGCTTCGGCCTTGTTTGCGCCGCGCGCGGGATTAACCATGGCAATTGATCACGGCCTTGGCCCGCCACTGGAACCAAGTTCGGATTCCGTGCATATTGATTGCTGGGGACGGAGAGCCGCGGCTTCGCGAGCAGGCCTGGAGGCCAAAGGTAAAATGCGTTCGTTCCTTATTGCGTTCACTTCCGTGATGCTCTTCACCGCCGGCGCCGCACACGCCAAGGTCGATATCACCATCGACAAGGACAACCAGCAGATGACCGTCGCGGTCGACGGCGTCGCGCGCTATCACTGGCCGGTCTCGACCGGCATCCCGTCGCGCGAAACGCCGAACGGCAGCTTCCGCGCCTTCCGCATGGAAGAGGATCACTACTCCAAGGAATTCGACGACGCGCCGATGCCGCACTCGATCTTCTTCACCAAGATCGGGCACGCGATTCACGGCACCGACTCGGTGAGCCGCCTCGGCTCGCCAGCCTCGCATGGCTGCGTGCGGCTGTCGCGCGACAACGCAACCACGCTTTACTCCCTGGTCCAGAAGGAAGGCGTGCTCAACACCACCGTGACGCTGACCGGCTCGTCGCAGGTCGCGCTGGCGCGCAATCCGCGTGGGCGCAATGGCACCGCCGTCGCCCGCCGCGCGCCGCAGCAATATGACGAGCAGTACGGCACCGCCGCCGCCGGCGATCCGGTCGTGCTGACGCCGCAGCCGCGAGACTATCCGGCGCAGGCCCGCACCGATGACGGCTACATCTATCCGGCCGAAGGCAGCTCGACCGATCGCCGCTATCCTGCACCGCCGTCAAGCCGCCGCGTCTACGATGCGCAGGCCTATGGCCAGCAGCAGCAGCAGTACTACGGCAATCAGGGCTACGCACCGGCGCCGCAGGGCTACTACCAGCCGCGCCCCGCCTATCAGCCGCGCGGCTTCTACGGCAACACCTATCAGGATTAGTGTGCTGAATGCGAAGTTCGTGCGATTTCGCGGCAGCCACTTTCACGAACTTCGCATTCATAAAGCACACTAGAATCATAAGTTTGCTAGTGTCCTTATCGAATCCGAAGTTCGCTCCGAAGGTGCGGCAAATGATGCGAACTTCGGATTCGGGACACTAGAGCGTTTTCGAGCGAAGTGGGCGCCGGTTCGCGTCAAGAAAACGCGTCAAAAGAAATCTGCCGCGCGCTCCTCGTCCGCTGACGGCGCCGCAGGCAGCGCCGTCAGTTCACGCTCCCCTCACCCGCTTGTGACCGTCGGAAAGGCCGCCCGTCATCGTGCGCCGTGGCCCGTCGTCGCGTCGTCATCTGATTGTAAAACTAGCCCGATATTCGGCGGCACAAGCGCCCGCCTGGCCCCTGGAGGCCGATTCACGCGGCATGCCCGATGAAATCAGGGCGAGAAGCGCGGGTCACGTAGGCAAGATCAGAGGTCGACATGAAACGGGGCATCATTGTCCTTTGCCTGTGCGTCGTGGCGATGGCCGCTTATTTCACGACGGACAGATGGGCCATCCGTCACACGACGCTGACGTTCCACGACGTTCTGCGCGACGACCGCGACGTCACGGTCGAGGTCGCGGTGCGCCGCGACCGGCAAATGCAGGCAATGGCCGAGATGATCGAGCTGCCGGTCGCGATCTTGAGCCACGGCAACACCGTCAAGAACACCGAGTACTCGTTCCTCACCAATTTGTTCGCGTCGCGCGGCTACCTCGTGGTCAGCATTCAGCATGATCTCGACACCGACGCGCCGATGGTTACCAAGGTCGGCGAGGAATATGTCGGCCGCCGCATGCAGTACAATCGCGGCGTCTTCAACATCATGTATGCGATCGACGAGCTCAAGAAGGTCTATCCGAACGCAAACTATCGCCAGCTGACGTTGATCGGCCATTCCAACGGCGGCGACATCTCGATGTTCTTCGCCAAGCAGCATCCCGACCTGGTGAAGAAGGTCGTCACGCTGGACAATCTGCGCGTCCCCTTCATCACCGACGGCAGGATCAAGATCCTCTCGTTCCGCTCCAGGGATCCGGTGTTCAAGGCCGATCCGGGCGTCGTGCCCGACGACGAGACCTGTGCGAGACTCGGCATCAAGGTGGTCAGAACCGAATTCCAGCACAACGATCTCAGCGATCGCGGCCCGGACAGCGCGAAGTCGTCGATCCAGGCCGGCGTGGAGCAATTCCTCGACGAGGATGCCGGCCAGAGTATGCCGACGATGCCGCTGCTCGCTGCCTCGACGCCCGCCTCCGCGGGTGCGGCGCCGCCAGAGAACAAATAATCGCGTCGCGCTGAAGGCGAGCTGGCGCTCCTCCGGTGCTGCCGGACAGCTCTCCGTTCCGGTTGAATCGGAACGGAGCTCCAGCTTCTTGCTTTGACACTAAGCGCGCGCGTGGCGATAGCCGGTGGCAACGAGCCAGATTGCGGAAAGCAGGAAATAGAACGCGCCGAAGCCCGCATAGGGAGCGACGTCAAGAATGGTCGGCGCAACGGTACCGACGGACTGGCTGATCATGTAGCCGCCGGCGAGTGCCGACTGTGCACCACTCAGGATCATCGCCCATTGCGCACCATAATGACGCCAGCGCCTGACGCCGGTGTACAATTGCAGCACGCCCGCGAGGATCGCCCAAACCCCGAACACGGCCAGGACGGCATAGTTGCTGTGACTGAGCGCCACGATGACGGCGAGCGTCGTGATCGCGCTGACCGCGACATTCAAGGCCTGGGACGGGTTGGCCTTCAGGTCGCCATTGACCCGGGCATCAGCCAGATTGGCGATGCCGTCCCACGCCGGGTAGATCACGAACAGAACCGCGGCGGGGCCGGCTTGACCGCCGAACAGAACGGCGGCGGCGACCCAGGCGACCGAGAAGATGGCGCGCCCGAGATAATAGGATCGCAGCCAGGTGGATTGGGTCGAAAGGTGGCTTTGCATTGACAGGGCTCCTTGTTGTCTTCCTACTAGTAGGTAGCTGCCGGGTTCCAGTCAATCTGGCGCTCGGACGCCCTGTGTGGAGAGGAAGGCCTTGATTTATCTTGGGGATTTACCTACTGGAAGGTAGACATGACGTGAACGTGATGACTTCGACTTCTGAAAAAATTCTCGACGTCGCGCAGCCCCTCATTGTCGCGGGCGGCTATAACGGCTTCAGCTATGCCGATATCTCGGATGCCATCGGCATCCGGAAGGCGAGCATCCACCATCACTTCCCGACCAAGGCCGAGCTGGTCTCGGCGCTGGTGGATCGCTACCGGCAGCAGACCGAGCTGGGCCTGAAGTCGCTTCGGGAGCAATTCGCAAGCCCGGCCGACCAACTGCAGGCTTACGTGAACTTCTGGCAGGCGTGCATCGGCGATGCCTCGCTGCCGTTCTGCGTCTGCGCGATGCTTGCCGGCGAGATGCCGATGCTGCCGGACGAGGTCGCATCGCGCGTGCGCGCCCATTTCCATCATCTTGCGGGATGGCTCAGCTCGGTGCTGCAGGCCGGCGCGGAACAGCATCTGTTCCGGCTGGACCAGCGGCCGCACGAGGAGGCCCAGATGCTGATGGCATCGGTTCATGGGGCAATGCTCTCGGCGAGGGCTTTCGACGATCCCGGAATGTTTGCCGCGATCGTCAAGCCCCAGCTCGCAAAGCTGCTGGTCGCGGATCGCTAGGCTATCGGGCGACAGATCGCTTTACTGCTCGCCGTCGCGCAGTCGGCGGTACACCGCTCCCAGCACGTTCGAATAGTCGTCGGTCCAGACCCGCTGCTTCTCGTCGGCTTCGGTCTCGGTCCAGACATCCGACGATGCGAGCTTGCCGACGTCTTCCTCTTCGCGCGCGGAGACCACGACCGAGGTCGAGAAGATATACTCGTTGTCGCGGCCGGAATCCTCGCTGTAGACCCAGCTCTTCATGTCGTTGGCGTCGGCGATGCCGACCACGACGCTGGCAAGCTCGAGGTGGCGATTGGAGACGTGCATCACGACGGCGCCCTGCGGCGCCAGCTTCTCCTTGTAGATCGCCATCGCCTCCTCGGTCGCGAGATGGATCGGGATCGCGTCCGACGAATAGGCGTCGACGATGATCAGATCGTAGGCGCCGTCCGGCTCCTTGGCGAAGGTCAGCCGCGCGTCGCCGATGACTGGCTTGAGGTTCGGCTCGCAGTTCTGGATGTAGGTGAAGTATTTCGGATCGCGCGCGGTATCGACCATCGACTGGTCGATCTCGAAGAAGCGCCAGTCCTCGCCGGGGGCCGACGCGCAGGTCAGCGTCCCCGAACCGAGCCCGATCACTGCCACTTTCAGCGGCGCGCCCTTGCGCTCGCGGATTGCAGTGATCGCCCGCCCGATGCCGCCGTCCATGTGATAATAGCTGATCGGTTCGGGCTTTCCGGCGACCGGCGTGCCGTCATCGTTCTTGAACTTCTCGGCGCCATGGATCGTGGTGCCGTGCATCAGCACGTGATACTGCCCGTTCGGCGTCACCACGATCTTGTGTACGCCGAAGAAGCTGCGCACGGTTTCGACGCGGCCGTCGTCGGATGGATAGGCACGCAGCACCACCAGCGCGACCACCACGGTGGCGAAGATCTTCCAGCGATTGGCGTTCAGCGCGAGCGCCAGCAGCGCCGAGAGCACGCCGACCGCGCCGATCACCCAGACCCGGTGCACGTCGAACCAGTTGAAGATGTCGCCGGCCGAATAGCTCGGCGCGATCAGCGCCACCGCCAGCACCGCGAGGAACGGCCAGTACCAGGCGCTCCAGCGCGGCAGCCGCTCCGCGCCGCCGGGCGGACGGCATAGCGCCGCGAGCGCCAGCAGGATCGGATATTCGGCGACCCACGAGAAAGTAAAGGGCGCAATAAGCCCGGCGAACAGGCCGCCGACCATGCCGCCGAACGACAGCGCGACGTAGAATCCGGTGAGATATTTCGCCGCCGGGCGGGTGCGCGCGAGCTCGCCGTGACAGGCCATCGCGATGATGAAGAAGCAGAGCTGATGGCCGCCGAGCGTGAGCAGCAGGTTCTGCTCGCCGCCGACCGCAAGCAGGATCACGACCCCGGCAATCGCCAGCGGCTGCGCCAGCAGCATCCATTTGTGCGGCAATAGCGGCCGCGACTGGAACACCAGCACCCAGGTCAAGAGATACAGCGACAGCGGCAGCACCCACAGCAGGGGCGCGGCGGCGACGTCGGTCGAGATATGCGCCGTCACCGCGATCAAGAGGCCGGACGGCACCGCGGCGAGGAAGATCCAGCGCGCCCGCAGCGGCCAGGACGGCGCCGGCGCATTGGCGTCATCGACCTGCATGTCGAGCGCGGCGGCATTGGCCGGCGACCGCAACAGCAGCATGCCGCAACTCGCGATCAGAATGATCAGCAGACCATAACCACCGGTCCAGATCAGGTTCTGGGTGCGCAACGTGAACATCGGCTCGAGCAGCACCGGATAGGACAAGAGCGCGAGGAAGCTGCCGATGTTCGAGGATGCGTAGAGGAAATACGGATCGGGACCATTGGGATGTCCGGTGCGCACGAACCAGGCCTGCAGCAGCGGATTGTTGGCGGCGAGCGCGAAGAACGGCAGGCCGATCGAAACCGCGAACAGGCCGAGCAGCCAGACCGCATAGCCGGACGTCGGCGGCTCGCCCCAGCCGCTCCTGATCGCCAGCGGCAAGGTCAGCAACGCGACGACGAGCAGCACCAGATGCACCGCGACCGGCGCAATACGGCCGTTCAGCTTCATCAAGAGATGCGCATAGGCGTAGCCGCCGAGCAGCAGCGACTGGAAGAACACCATCGCCACCGACCACACCGCCGGCGAGCCGCCGAGCCGCGGCAGCACCATCTTGGTGAACAGCGGCTGCACCGAGAACAGCAACAGGGCGCTGACGAAGATCGCGGCGGTGTAGACAACCAGCACCAGCCGGTTGCGCGAGGCGGTCGGCTCAGACGGCATGAAAGCTCCGGCATGGACCCGGCGGGCGCCGGAGGCGGACGGTCCGGTGGCACCCCACCGGAGGATTTCAGTTGAGCATACGGCACTATCACGGACAATAAACGGCGGTCACGCGGACTTGACGACGCGGCGCTGCGGCGCCACAGCACATGCTCTAATCACTGCTTCTTGAAGCGGACATGAACGAAACAGACGTCGTTATCATCGGTGCGGGGCACAACGGCCTCACCTGCGCGGCCTATCTCGCGATGGCCGGGCTGCGCGTGAAGGTCGTGGAACGCCGCAACGTGGTCGGCGGCGCCGCGGTCACCGAAGAATTTTGCCCGGGCTTCCGCAATTCGGTCGCCGCCTACACGGTGAGCCTGCTCAATCCGCAGATCATGTCTGACCTGAAACTTGCCGATAACGGCCTCAGGATCGTCGAGCGGCGCGCGCAGAACTTCCTCCCCGCGCCCGACGGCAGCTATTTGCTGACGGGCGAAGGCCGGACCCGGGAATCGGTCGAAAAGCTCAGCCACAAGGACGCGGCCGCAATCGGCGTGTTCTCAGGGGAACTCGAAGCCATCGCCGACGTGCTGCGGCAATTCGTGCTGCGCGCGCCGCCGAACCTCGTCGAGGGCTTTGGCATCAGCGCGATCAGCGAGGCCTTCAACGCGCTCGGCACCGCCAACATCCTGCGCCGGCTGTCGCTGGAACAGCAGCGCAATCTGCTCGACCTGTTCACGCGATCGGCCGGCGAGATGCTCGACGAGCGTTTCGAGAACGACCTCGTCAAGGCGCTGTTCGGCTTCGATGCCATCGTCGGCAATTATGCCAGCCCCTACGCGGCCGGCTCCGCCTATGTCATGCTGCATCATGCGTTCGGCGAGGTGAACGGCAAGAAGGGCGTCTGGGGCCACGCGATCGGCGGCATGGGTGCGATCACCCAGGCGATGGCGCGTGCCGCGCGCAGCCATGGCGTCGAGATCGAAACCGATGCGGCCGTCCGCGAGGTGATCGTCGAGAAGCAGCGCGCCGTCGGCGTCATCCTCGACAATGACAAGACCGTGCGCGCCAAATACGTCGTCTCGAACGTCAATCCGAAGCTGCTGTACACACGCCTGGTGCCGGAGGGCGCATTGGCGCCCGAGTTTCGCGCGCGCATCTCACGATGGCGGAACGGGTCCGGCACGTTCAGGATGAATGTGGCGCTAAGCGCCCTGCCCTCGTTCACCGCGCTGCCCGGTCCCGGCGATCACCTCACGGCGGGGATCATCATCGCTCCCAGCCTCGGCTACATGGATCGCGCCTGGCACGATGCGCGCGAATTCGGCTGGAGCCGCGCCCCGGTCGTCGAGGTGCTGATCCCCTCGACGCTCGACGACAGCCTGAGCCCGCCGGGCCAGCATGTCGCGAGCCTGTTCTGCCAGCACGTCGCGCCGCAACTACCCGACGGCAGATCGTGGGACGATCATCGCGAAGAGGTCGCCGATCTGATGATCGCAACCGTCGACCACTACGCGCCCGGGTTCGCAGGCAGCGTGATCGGCCGCCAGATCCTGTCGCCGCTCGACCTCGAGCGGCAATTCGGCCTGCTCGGCGGCGACATCTTTCACGGCGCGCTGACATTGAACCAATTGTTCTCGGCACGGCCGATGCTCGGCCATGCCGACTATCGCGGACCTCTGAAGGGTCTCTACCATTGCGGTTCCGGCGCCCATCCCGGCGGCGGCGTCACCGGCGCCCCCGGCCACAATGCCGCGCGGGCCATCCTGGCCGACCATCGCGCGCTGTTCTCGTAGACGACACACCGCGGGCCGCGGGACAAGCTGTGGACAGGCGTGTTGAGAAGCTGTGGGTCTGCGGTGGACAGCGGCCTTGTCTCAAGACGGGATAACCGGTGGACGTCGCTGTGGACCGGCTGTGCGACGGACGCTGACAATCCCGGGAGAACGCTGTCGACAAGCTGCGTGTGGCTCTGTGGACAAGCTGTCAAAAAAGAAAACACCGGGCGACATGTCGCCCGGTGCCTCCCTGAGAACGCCGTTCGAGAGATTACTTCAGCGAGCCGCTGATCGAGTTGAAGGTCCCGCTCAGTGCCGTGCCGACGCCGTTCACCGCAGCGATGATCGCGATGGCGATGCCGGTCGCGATCAATCCGTATTCGATGGCGGTCGCGCCGGATTCATTCCGCAAAAACTTAACGATAAAAGCCTTCATTGCAGCCCTGCCCTTGGTTGTGATGCCTTGGAACGAAGGGTGTTCCCAGTTCCGCCACCGTAGTAGTACGGCAACATCTAAGGTTGTCTGAACCGGGAACCTCTCAATTCTCGCGATATTCGATTGAATCCGGCTTGAAATTTTAACAAAAACCGCGCTACCGGCCTCCGATGACCCCGTCCACACACCGCGCCAGCGTCACCCTTCCAGATGAATCGACCGCAAAGCGCGTGGTAGACACGCTTTCCGAGCTGTTTTTCGAGGATCAGGCGGCGTTTGCGGCCTTCGAGCGACCGGATGGCCGCTGGGACGTCACCGTCCATTTTGCCGAGCCGCCGGACCAAAATTTACTGCGCGAGCTGGTCGGCCAAGTGGTGCGGCAGGATGTCGCATCTACTTTAGTCTTTGATACCGTGGAGGCCAAGGACTGGGTCAAGGCCAGCCTGGAGGATCTTGTCCCGGTCGCCGCCGGCCGCTTTATCGTCCACGGCCAGCATGACCGGCACCGGATACCCCCCAACAAGCTCGGGATCGAGATCGAGGCGGCGCTGGCCTTCGGCACCGGCCATCACGGCACCACCCGCGGCTGCCTGCTGCTGCTCGACCACGTGCTGAAGGCGTATCAGCCCCGCCGCGTGCTGGATCTCGGCACCGGGACCGGCGTCCTGGCGATCGCCGCCGCCAAGGCGCTGCACGGCAAGGTGCTGGCGAGCGATATCGACCCGCCGTCGGTCCGTGTCGCCGAGGAGAACGCCCGGCTGAACGGCACAGGCGATCTGGTGGACGTGATTCCCGCCACCGGCTTTGCCGCACCGCGCTTTGCCGAGGACGGTCCGTTCGACCTGGTGCTCGCCAACATCCTCGCCAATCCGCTGCGGCAACTGGCTGGCCCGATGGCGCGCCACCTCGCCTCGTCGGCGCAGGTCATTCTCTCGGGCCTGCTGACGCACCAGGCGCCGGCGGTCATCGCCGCCTACCGTGCCCGCGGGCTGGTGCCGCTGCGGCATCTGAAGATCGAGGGCTGGAGCAGCCTGCTGCTGCGTTTCGTGAAGTGACCGCGACCGGCAGACAGTGCGGCGACTGCACGCTCTGCTGCAAGGTGATGGCGATCGAGGAACTAGCAAAGCCCGCCAATACGTGGTGCCCGCATTGCGAGCCGGGGCGCGGCTGCCGGACCTATCCGGGCCGGCCGGCGGAATGCCGCTCGTTCAGCTGCGTCTGGCTGGCGAACGACCTGCTGGAGGAGCACTGGAAGCCTTCCAGGTCGAAGCTCGTCCTGACCACGTCGGAAGATGGTCTTGAGGTCAGATGCGATCCGGGCTTCCCCGACGCCTGGCGCAGGGAGCCGTTTCGCAACGAGCTCAGGGAATGGGCGATCTCCGGCGAGACGCTCGATATGACCGTCGTCGTGATCGCCGGCCAACGCATGACGCTGCTGACGCCCGAGCGCGAATTCGATCTCGGCATCGTCGGCCCCGATGAGCGGATCGTGCGCGAGCTCGAGGACGGCAAGGTCGTCAATGTGACCGTGGCGAAGGCGTCGGATCTGGAACGGTAGCTGCGATCCGTGGATTGGCTATTCGGGTGCTGGAGAATCGTTACGGATGGTCTCGACCTTGTCCTGACCGGCCGCACGCCTGGCCCGCGCCTCGACGAGACGGTCCAGCATCTGGACGATGACGCCGCGCTGCTTCTGTTCGACCGGCGCGATCGGGCCGCGGCGGACCGGCGGCGAGATCTTCTCAAACGTGAATGCAGGCATCGTGCATCTCCTCACCGTTGAGTTGAGACACTCCTGGACACTCCCCGTACGCTTGACCGTTGACGTGCAGTGGACATCGTCCGGCCAATTCCACTATGCCATATTCAAGCATAAGTTATGCCAAAAATATGGTCATGCTTGACCGCGCTCGCGCGAAGGTCATGCTTCATCCGAAGAGAGTGCGACGGCGATGTTCGAAGCCCATTTCCAGACGTTCGAAGAGCCCGAAGGCGGCGTGGCGCTGACTGCCCGCTTGAGCGCGCTGCGCGAGGAGCTGGCGCGGCGCAAGCTGACCGGATTCGTGGTTCCGCGCGCCGACCAGCAGCAGAATGAATATGTCGCGGCCTCCGAGGAGCGGCTCGCCTGGCTGACCGGCTTCACCGGATCGGCCGGGCTTGCGATCGTGCTGAGCAAGGAGGCCGCCCTGTTCGTCGACGGCCGCTACACGCTGCAGGCCGGCAAGCAGGTCGACCGCAAGGCCTGGCAGGTCGAGCCGCTGGTCGATCCGCCGCCGGAGCACTGGCTGACCCGGCATCTGGCGGCCGGCGACCGCCTAGGATTTGACCCCTGGCTGCACACTTCTGCGGCAGCCGAACGACTGGCAGCGGCCTGCGCCAAGGCCGGCGCGGAACTGGTCGCCGTCGACGGCAATCCGCTCGATGCGATCTGGCACGAGCGGCCGGCACCGCCGCTCGGTCCGGTTACGATCCACGGCGCGCAGTTTTCCGGGGAGATCGAAGCCGAGAAGCTCAAGCGCATCCGCCTCGAGATCAACAAGCTCGGCGTCGACGCGCTGGTGCTGTCCGACAGCCACGCGGTCGCCTGGACCTTCAACATCCGCGGCGCCGACGTCTCGCATACGCCGCTGCCGCTGTCCTATGCGCTGGTACCGAAGGAAGGCCGGCCGCTGGTGTTCATCGATCAGCGCAAGCTGTCCAACTCGACACGCGACCATCTCGAGCAATCGGCCGATGTCGAGCAGCCCGCGGCGCTGGCGGCAAAACTCACCGAGCTCGCCAAGCGCGGCGCCTCGATCGCGCTCGACAACGCGACCGCAGCCGACGCCCTGAGCCGCCTGATCGCGGGTGCCGGCGGCAAGCCGATGCGCGGCAGCGATCCGGTCAGCCTCTTGAAGGCGGTCAAGAACGTCACCGAGATCGAGGGCACGCGCACGGCGCATCAGCGCGACGCGGTGGCGCTGGTGCGTTTCCTCGCCTGGATCGATCGCGAGGCGCCCTCCGGCAGCCTCACCGAGATCGACACCGTCGAGGCGCTGGAGACGTTCCGCCGCCAGACCGGCGCGCTGAAGGACGTCTCCTTCCCGACCATCGCCGGCACCGGGCCGAACGGCGCCATCGTGCACTACCGTGTGACGCGCAAGAGCAACCGCCGCATCGAGCCCGGCGATCTCCTGCTGATCGATTCCGGCGCGCAATATGAGGACGGCACCACCGACGTCACCCGCACCATCGCGATCGGCAAGCCGACCGACGAGATGCGCGACCGCTTCACCCGCGTGCTGCGCGGCCATATCGCGATTGCCCGCGCGATCTTCCCCGACGGCACCACCGGCGCGCAGCTCGACACGCTGGCGCGGCAATATCTCTGGCAGGCCGGGATCGATTTCGAGCACGGCACCGGTCACGGCGTCGGCAGCTATCTCAGCGTCCATGAAGGGCCGGCGCGGATTTCCAAGCTCGGCACCACGCCGCTGAAGCGCGGCATGATCCTGTCGAACGAGCCCGGCTACTACAAGACCGACGCCTACGGCATAAGGATCGAGAACCTCGAGCTCGTGATCGGCACCGACATTGCCGGCGCCGAGAAGCCGATCAATGCATTCGAGACGCTGACGCTGGCGCCGATCGATCGCCGCCTGATCGAGGTCAGCATGCTGAGCCCGGACGAGTTAAGCTGGCTCAACGACTACCACGCCCGCGTCGCGCATGTGGTGCGGCCGCATCTCGACGACAACGCCACCAAGCTGTGGCTGGACGAGGCAACGGCGGCGCTGAAGTGACGTTCCGTCATTCCGGGATGGTGCGCAAGCACCAGACCCGGAATCTCGAGATTCCGGGTTCGATGCTGCGCATCGCCCCGGAATGACTCGCAGACGTGTCCCCGCTTTCGCGGAGGACGACAGCGGAATTCGCAGCTGACGACATTGGGTTTATTGCGCGAGACGAAACATCGTCACCGCGTCTCCTGAAATCGCATGGGCGTATGTCGAAACACCCGTATTCCGGGCGGACGGGCACGCTACAGTCTTTCCACAATGCTGGATCGGACCTGAATGCACGGCGTGATGGGCAAGCCGCCCGGCGCGGCCAAAGACAACATCGCGACATCGAAGGTCATGCTGCTGATGCTCGTCGTGATGACGGGCGTGGCGCCGATCTCGCTCTACATGCTGGTGCCGGCGCTGCCGGTGCTGGCGACCACCTTTGGCCGCGACATCTCTATCGCGCAGATGACCGTGTCGCTCTACATGGTCGGCATCGCGCTTTCACAGCTGATCATGGGGCCGCTGTCCGACAGGTTCGGCCGCCGGCCGGTGCTGCTCGCGGGCCTCGGACTGATGGTCGTGGCCGGCGTCGGCTCGGTGTTCGCCGAGACCCTGCCGCAACTGATCGCGGCGCGCTTCTTCCAGGCGCTCGGCGGCGCCAGCGGCATGGTGATCAGCCGTGCCATCATCCGCGATCTCTATCCGCGCGAGCGGGTCGGCGCCATGATCAGCCTTGTCGTCGCCGCGCTGATGATCGCGCAGATGGTGAGCCCGCTGACCGGCGGCCTGCTGGAGACCACATTCGGCTGGCGCGCGATCCTCTATCTCATCACCGCGGCGTCGCTGATCACCACGATCTTCATCGCGCTGGCGCTGCCGGAAACCCGCCGCGACCGCGCCGACAGCTCCAGCTTCCGCGGCGACCTCGGCAAGCTGATGACGAGCCGCGCCTTCGTCGGCTATCTGCTGTGTCAGGTGCTGGCGTCGCAGATCATCTTCGCCTTCGCCGGCGGCGGCCCTTACATCGTGGTGACCCAGATCGGCCGGACCAGTGCCGAGTATGGCGCGTGGTTCGCGATGACGGGGTTCGGCTACTTCGTCGGCAATCTCTTGTGCGTGCGCTTCGCGCCACGGCACTCGCTGGAGAAACTGATCTGGTTCGGCCTCGCCCTGCAGGTCGGCGGCAGCCTGTTGAACCTGGTCTGGAGTTTTACTGGAGTAAACCAGACCCCGCTCTGGCTGTTCGGCACCCAGATGATCGTGATGATCGCCAACGCCTTCGTGATGGCCAATTCCGCCGCCGGCGCGATCAGCATCCGGCCCGAAGCCGCCGGCACCGCCTCGGGCGCCATGGGGTTCCTGCAGCAGGGCATCGGCTCGCTGATCTCGCAATTCGGCGCCTATCTCGGCGGCCACTCCACCACGACGCTGCCGCTGACCGCGGCGATCTTCGCGATCTCGATCGCCTGCGCCTGCACCATGATCTTCGTCGTGCCGCGGCGGCAGGTGGTGGTGAGCGAGGAGCTGATCGCGCAGGCCGAGGAGGATGAGCAGGGGATGATGTGAGCAGTTCGTCATTCCGGGGCGATGCGCAGCATCGAACCCGGAATCTCGAGATTCCGGGTTCGCCTCTTCGAGGCGCCCCGGAATGACGGACAACCCTACTCCCCGATCAGCTTCAGCCACTCGTCCTCGGTGAGCACCTGGACGCCGTGCTTCTGCGCTTCGGCAAGCTTCGAGCCGGCGCCCGGCCCCGCGACGACATAGTCGGTCTTCTTCGACACCGAGCCGGCCGCCTTGGCGCCCAGCCGCTCGGCCGTCGCCTTGGCCTCGTCACGTGTCATCTTTTCGAGCGATCCGGTGAACACCACGGTCTTGCCGGCCACCGCCGAATTGCTCTTCGGCTTCTCGGCGTCGATGATCTCGTCGAGCTCGCCGGTCAGCCGCTCGACGATGCCGCGATTGTGGCTCTCGCCGAAATAGTCGGCGATGCTCCTGATCACGGTGTCGCCGATCTGGTCGAGCGCATCCATCTCCGCCATCGCTTCCTCGTCGCCCTTGGCGACCTTGAGGCAGGCATCGTGGAACGCATCCCACGAGCCATAGCCGCGCGCCAGTGCCAGCGCGGTGGTCTCGCCGACATGGCGCATGCCGAGCGCGTAGATGAAGCGCTCGAGGCCAATCCTGCGGCGGCTGTCGATCGCGGCGAACAGATTGCGCACCGAGGTCTCGCCGTAGCCTTCGATGTCCTCCAGCTTCAGCTTCGCGTTGCGCTTTTGCAGCGTGAAGATATCAGCCGGCTCCTTGACCCATCCCTCGTCGAAGAAATATTGCAACTGCTTCACGCCGAGACCGTCGATGTCGAAGGCGCGGCGCGACACGAACAGAATGAGGTGTTCGACCTTCTGGAACGGACAGGCGAACTCGCCGGTACAGCGGGCGCGCGAGCCCTCCTCGCCGGCCGCGGTCTCCTCGCGCACCACGTCGGTGTGCAGCGGACACGGGCATTTCTTCGGGAAGTGGAATTCCTTCGCATTCTTCGGCCGCTTGTCGATCACGACGTCGACGACCTGCGGGATCACGTCGCCGGCGCGCTGGATCACCACGGTGTCGCCGATCCTGATGTCGCGCCCCTCGCGCAGCACCTCGCCCTTGTTGCCGATGCCCTTGATGTAGTCCTCATTGTGCAGCGTGACGTTCTGCACGATCACGCCGCCGACACCGACCGGCTCGAGCTTGCCGACCGGCGTGAATGAGCCGGTGCGCCCGACCTGGATCTCGATATCGCGCAAAACCGTCATGGCGCGCTCGGCCGGGAATTTGTGCGCGATCGCCCAGCGCGGCGTGCGCGACACGAAGCCGAGCCGCTCCTGCCAGTCGATGCGATCGACCTTGTAGACGACGCCGTCGATGTCGTAGTCGAGCTCGGCGCGCTGCTCCTCGATCTTGCGATGGAAGGCGATCAGCTCCTCGACCGAGTGGCACAGCTTGGTCAGCGGATTGGTCTTGAAGCCGCACCGCTCGAACCAGTGGATCATGCCGGTCTGGGTATCCTCCGGCAGCGCGCTCATCTCGCCCCAGGCATAGGCGAAGAAGCCGAGCGGCCGCGAGGCAGTGATTGTGGGATCCTTCTGCCGCAGCGAGCCGGCCGCCGAATTGCGCGGATTGGCGAAGATGGTGTCGCCGGCCGCCTTCTGCCGCTCGTTGAGCGCGAGGAACGCCTTCTTGGTCATATAGACCTCGCCGCGCACCTCGCAAATGTCGGGCACGTTGCGGCCCTTCAGCTTCTGCGGCACGTCCTCGAGCGTGCGGATGTTGGCGGTGACGTCCTCGCCCTCGGCGCCGTCGCCGCGGGTTGCCGCGGTGACGAGTTCGCCGCCCTCGTAGCGCAGCGACATCGAGAGCCCGTCGATCTTCGGCTCGGCCGAGAAATCGATCTTGTCATCCGGCAGCTTGAGGAAGCGCGTGATGCGCCCGACGAAATCGACCACGTCGGCTTCCGCGAACGCGTTGTCGAGCGACAGCATCGGCAGCGAATGACGAACCTTCCTGAAGCGCCCCGACGGCGCGGCGCCGACCTTCTGCGACGGCGATTCCGCGGTGACGAATTCAGGGAAGCGCTTCTCGATCGCATTGTAGCGCTGCCGCAGCGCGTCGTATTCGGCGTCGCTGACGCTCGGCGTGTCGTCCTGATAGTAGCGCTTGTCGTGACCTTCGAGCTCGAGCGCAAGGCGCATCAACTCGACCTTGGCCTGGGCCTTGGTGAGCTTGTCGACGTCGGAGAGTTCTTTCTTTTTTGCTGCTTTAGCCATGCGACGGGCGCGCTATAGTTTTTCGTCATTCCGGGGCGGTCCGTCAGGACCGAACCTGGAATCTCGAGATTCCGGGTTCGATGCTTCGCATCGCCCCGGAATGACTGTGTGGGAAATGGGGCTCATGTCGTACTACGTGTACATTCTAGCAAGTCGACGAGACGGAGCAATCTATGTTGGGATCACCAACGATCTCGTGCGGCGGGTCTACGAACATCGAATGAAGGCCGTCCCAGGCTTCACGTCCAAATACAACATCACGCAGCTGGTTTGGTTCGAAATCTACGACGACCCGATCTCCGCGATATCACGCGAGAAGGAGCTCAAGAAGTGGAAGCGAGCCTGGAAGGTGCAATTGATCGAAGCGAGCAATCCGCAGTGGAATGACTTGTACGAGTCGATCTGTACCTGAGGTGGTCATTCCGGGGCATCGCGCAGCGATGAACCCGGAATCTCGAGATTCCGGGTTCGATGCTTCGCATCGCCCCGGAATGACGAGGGGGAGAGATTACGCCGTCGCCGCCCTGAGCAGCCGTTCCGCGGCCGCCCTCGCCTCCGCGGTGATCTCGGCGCCGGCCAGCATGCGCGCGATCTCCTCGCGGCGGTGGTCGGCGGCGAGCGCGTTGACGCGGGTGGCGACCCGCTTGCCCTTGTCGAGCGCGTCCTTGGAGATCAGGAGATGCTGGCTGGCGCGGGCCGCGACCTGCGGCGCGTGCGTCACCGCCATCACCTGCACCTTGCCGGCAAGGCGCGCCAGCCGCGAGCCGATCGCATCGGCCACCGCGCCGCCGACGCCGGTGTCGATTTCGTCGAACACCAAGGTCGGCGCCGAGCCGCGATCGGCCAGCACGACCTTCAGCGCCAGCAGGAAGCGCGACAGTTCGCCGCCGGAGGCGACCTTCATCATCGGCCCCGGCTTGGTGCCCGGATTGGTCTGCACCCAGAACTCGACACGGTCGATGCCCTGCGGCCCCGGCGCGGCCGCGTTGCTCTCGACCTGGGTCATGAACTTCGCGCGCTCGAGCTTGAGCGGCGCAAGCTCGGCGTTGACGGCCTTGTTGAGCTTCTCGGCGGCCTTGGTGCGCGCCGCCGACAGTTTGGCGGCAGCCGCCGCATAGCGCTTGTCGGCTTCAGCAGCAGTCGCTTCCAGCTTCTTCAGCTGGTCGGCGCCGGCATCGATCAGCGCGACGTCGCCGGCATATTGCGCCGCCAGCGCAGCCAGCAGATCGACCGGCGTCGAATATTTACGCGAGGCGGCGCGCAGCGCGAACAGCCGCTCCTCGATGCGCTCCAGCTCGGCCGGATCGAAATCGGTCGCCGCCAGCGCGGCGTTGAGGTGCTGGTCGGCCTCTTCCAGCGCGTTGATCGCAATATCGATCGCCTTGACCGCGGGCTCGATCAGCGCAGGCGCATTGGCGGCGCGCCGCTCCAGCCGCCGGACCGCGGCCGACAGCGACGCCACCGGCGAATGCGAGCCGCCGATCGCCTCCTGCGCCTCGCGCAGATCGGTCGCGATCTTCTCGCCCTGCATCATGGTGGTGCGGCGACCCGCGAGCTCGGTCTCCTCGCCTTCCTTCGGCGCCAGCGTCTTCAATTCCTGCGAGGCATGGCGCAGATAGTCGGCCTCGCGCGCGGCGCGCTCCATGCCGGCGCGATGCTCGTCGAGATCCGCATTGGCGGTCCGCCTGATATCCCACAGCGCTTCCAGCGCCGCGACGTCCTTCTCGTGTCCGGCGAAGGCGTCGAGCAGCTGGCGATGGGTGGAGGCGTCGACCAGCGCGCGCTCGTCATGCTGGCCGTGGATCTCGACCAGCGCGGCACCGACCGCCTTCAGGGTCTGCACGCTGATCGCCTGATCGTTGATGAAGGCGCGGGTGCGGCCGTCGGCGAGCTGCACGCGGCGCAGGATCATCTCACCGGTGTCGTCGAGGCCGTTCTCGGCCAGGATCCCGGCCGCCGGATGCCCCTTCGGGACGTCGAACATGGCTGTGACCTGCCCCTGTTCGGCGCCGTGGCGCACCAGTCCGGCATCGCCGCGGCCGCCGAGCGCCAGCGCAAAGGCATCGAGCAGGATGGATTTGCCTGCGCCGGTTTCGCCGGTCAGCACCGCGAGGCCACGGGAAAATTCGATATCGAGCCGTTCGATCAGGACGATGTCACGGATCGACAGACGCGCCAGCATGCGAGGACAATTCCTAGCCGAGACCTATCTTCTTGAAGGTCCTGCTGATCCAGGAACCCTGATTCTCGCTCGGCTCGAGACCGCCGGACTTTACTAGATTATATGCGTCCTTGTACCAGCGGCTGTCTGGAAAATTGTGGCCGAGCACCGCGGCCGCGGTCTGCGCCTCGCCGGCGATGCCGATCGCCATGTAGGCCTCGGTGAGGCGGTACAGCGCCTCCTCGACGTGGCGCGTGGTCTGGTACTGCGTGACCACGGTCTTGAAGCGGTTGATCGCGGCGGTGAAGTCGCGCTTGCCCATGTAATAGCGCCCGACCGCCATTTCCTTGCCGGCGAGCTGGTCTCGCGCAGCCTGGATCTTGGACTTGGCCTGGGTGGCGTATTCCGAGGTCGGATATTTGCGGACCACCTCTTCGAGCGCCGCGATCGCCTTCTCGGTGCGGCTCTGGTCGCGCGAGATGTCCGGGATCTGGTCGAAATGCGAGGCCGCGATCAGGTACTGGGCGTAGGACGCGTCCGGGCTGCCGGGATGCAGCGTGACGTAGCGGGTGGCAGAGCCGATGCAGCTGTCGTAGTCGCCTGCCTGGTAGAACGAATAGGCCGACATCAGGAGCGACTTGCGCGCCCAGTCGGAATAGGGATGCTGACGGTCGACTTCCTCGAACTTCTTCGACGCGGCCTTCAGGTCCTTCTTCTCGTTCATCATGTACAAGCCCTCATTGTAGAGCTTGTCCGCGGGCTCATCGACGAACGTGTCGTCCTTGGCCATGAACTTGTCCCACAGCGCGCCGGTGCCGCAGCCGCTGAGCGGCAGTGCCAGCACGATCAGCCCCGCCGCAAAACGCAGCGTGCGCGCGGCCTTGGTCAGGCCGGAGACGTCAGAAGAATTGCGTGATTCGAGCGCCATACGCATTGCCGACATGAATTTTAAAACCTGACGCCTTTGATGCGGTTAACGGCGACCCCACTCCACCCACGAACCGCGGTCATGGATGCAATATTTCCAGTGCCTTGACTGCCGTTACTCGCAACCGCAGGCCTGCTTAGCCGAAAAATGACCGTGGACCAACCGAATACGGAGCCATTCCGCCGGGAATAAGGCGACCCGACGAAGCTCACAGCCTGCTGTGGTTATTACAGAAATTGGGCTCGACCGGCCAGGCGATCAGGACTTGGGCGATCAGGACACGTCCGGGCCATAGGCCGGGGCGACGAGGCCGCCCACGGTGCCTGCACCGGCTTCGACATGGCCACGGGCCGGCCGCCGAGCCGTCTCCGATTCGACCACCCGCCAGGCGCTGCGGTCGGCGAGCAGCGCCTTCAGCACCGCGTTGTTGAGCTTGTGGCCGCCCCGTACCGAACGGTAGCTGCCGAGCAGCGGCAGGCCGGCCAGCGCCAGATCGCCGATCACGTCGAGCACCTTGTGGCGGGCGCATTCGTCGGCGTAGCGCAGGCCCTCGGCGTTGAGGAGACGAGCCTCGTCGAACACCACGGTGTTGTCGAAAGACGCGCCGAGCGCGAAGCCTGCGCCCCACAGCCGCGCTACGTCGCTCATGCAGCCGAACGTGCGGGCCCGTGCGACCTCGCGACGGAAACCTTCCGGCGACAGATCGAAGGTGAAGGTCTGGCGACCAATCACCTGGTTGGTGAAATCGATCTCGACTTCGGTGCGGAACCCGCCGGCGAACGGACGCAGCTCGCCAACCGATTCGCCGATCTTGACCTGCACCGGCTTCAAAACCTGGATGAAGCGGCGGACGCCGGGCTGGGTCACAATGCCGGCCTGATCGATGGCCGCGACGAACGCTGCAGCGCTGCCGTCCATGATCGGAACTTCGGCGCCATCGACTTCGATGGTGGCGTTGTCGACGCCCATGCCGCGCAGCGCCGCGAGCACGTGCTCGGCGGTGGAAACCAGCGGCCCTTCGCGGTCACCCAGCACCGTCGCGAACTCGGTCGCGATCACCGCATCGGCGGTGGCCACGACTTCACGGTCGGAACCGTCGAGACCGGTGCGGACAAAAATAAAACCCGCATCAA
Source organism: Bradyrhizobium australafricanum (assembly GCF_020329495.1). Lineage (NCBI taxonomy): Bacteria > Pseudomonadati > Pseudomonadota > Alphaproteobacteria > Hyphomicrobiales > Nitrobacteraceae > Bradyrhizobium > Bradyrhizobium australafricanum. The sequence goes on from NZ_JAGKJL010000007.1 coordinate 112,021, forward strand.
CAGGTGCAGGTCCCATGGTGAGACTGACAGGAAGACCGGAATGAACGCCTACGCCAGTCACGGTGGCTTGCGACCGAAGCGTTGTTTGACGGCTGAACTTCATTCGATAATGCCCACTACCCGACTTCACTCAATTCAAGTGGCCAAATTTCCCCAAGGCCGACTCGCTTGAGCTCCCCAAGTCACGGCAGACCATAGTCACGGCCCTAAACCGCGCCAACTCACGCTTCTTTACCGATTGTTACCCCATCTCCGCCGCATTCACGCCCAAGGTAAACCAAACTACGGCAGCGAAAGCGGTCCTCGGCGACGCGCCATCTGACCACCGAAAGAATAATTAATCATTTAAAATCAGTTGCTTGTTCATCCGGCGCGATCGCCTGCCCGCGCCAAGGAAAAGGCCCCGGCGGTTCCCCGCCGAGGCCTTCTTCGTGGCCAAGATTGTAACAAACTTCAGTTTGCCTGCCGGCGCAGGAAGGCCGGGATATCAAGATGGTCGTCACCCTGTGGCGCCGGGGCAACAGGTGCCTGGCGGCCATGAGCGTCCAGACCCTGCGGCGCAGGGCGCTTTGCATATTCGGATACCGGCGATTCGTTCGCCGAGATCTGCTGGGCGACGCTGCGGGCCGGCTTGCGCTCGGGCAGCGGCGGCATCGTCGGCATGGCCGGACCGGAGGTACGGGCCGCGATCGGCGGCTCGGTCTCTTCGTCGCGGCGGCCGAGGCCGACATTGGCTAGCCGCTGCAGCAGCGACAGGCGGGTCTTCTGCGGGTGTTCCGGTTCGCCGTCACCGCTGGCCTGGCGGATTTCGGCCTGCGCCGGCATCGGCAGATCCTCGAACTTCGGCATCCGCGGAGCACGGACCGGCGACCGTTCCGCCGCCTGCGGGATGAAGGTTTCGGGCGGCATCGGCTCATGCTGCTCGGCCCGGGCGGCCTCGTGGTCCGGGAACAGCGAGGGCTTCTGGGCAATCGGCCGCACGGTGACGTCACCGTAGGAGGCCGGCTGCATCGGCGCCTGGGCAGCCGGCGCGCTGTCGGGAGCAACCGCTGCGGCGATCGCCGCGAGCGCGGCGCGCTCCACAGCCGGACGCTGTTGCGGAGCGGCGGTAGCCGCAATCGGGGCGACTGTCACGCCGGTCGGCGGTTCCAGCTTCTGGGCACGTTCGGCCATGCGCTGATTGTCGGCACGCAGGCGGGCGGTCAGATCGGCCAGCCGGCTCTCCGGCGAACCGCCCGACTGCTGCGCGGCGGGAGCCTGGGCGCGGGAGGCGATCGCGGCCTGCTCGATACCGGTTGCGACCACCGAGACGCGAATGACGCCGTCGAGCGATTCGTCGAAGGTGGCGCCGACGATGATGTTGGCGTCTGCGTCGACCTCTTCGCGGATGCGGGTGGCGGCTTCGTCGACCTCGAACAGGGTCAGGTCCTTGCCGCCCGTGATCGAGATCAAGAGGCCGCGGGCGCCCTTCATCGAGCTGTCGTCGATCAGCGGGTTGGCGATCGCGGCTTCCGCGGCGGTCAGCGCGCGCTTCTCGCCGGTGGCTTCGCCGGTGCCCATCATCGCCTTGCCCATTTCACGCATCACGGCGCGGACGTCGGCGAAGTCGAGGTTGATCAGACCTTCCTTGACCATCAGGTCGGTGATGCAGGCGACGCCCGAGTACAGCACCTGGTCGGCCATCGCGAAGGCGTCGGCGAAGGTGGTCTTCTCGTTGGCGACCCGGAACAGGTTCTGGTTCGGAATGATCAGCAGCGTGTCGACCACCTTGTGCAGCTCGGCGATGCCGTGCTCGGCGGTGCGCATGCGGCGCTGACCTTCGAAGTGGAACGGCTTGGTCACCACGCCGACGGTGAGGATTCCCATCTCGCGCGCGGCCTTGGCGATCACGGGTGCAGCACCGGTGCCGGTGCCGCCGCCCATGCCGGCGGTGACGAACACCATGTTGGCGCCGGTGAGGTGATCGCGCAGCTCGTCCATCACCTCCTGCGCGGCCGCAGCGCCGACGTCGGGCTGCGAACCGGCGCCGAGGCCCTGGGTGACCTGGGTGCCCATCTGCACGATGCGCTGCGCCTTCGACATGGTCAGCGCCTGCGCGTCGGTGTTGGCGACGACGAAGTCGACGCCCTGCAACCCGGCGGTGATCATGTTGTTGACGGCATTACCACCCGCGCCGCCGACGCCGAAGACGGTGATCCGCGGTTTCAGCTCGCTGATGTCAGGGGGTGTCAGATTGAGTGCCATGGTTGCCTCTCTCGATTATGCGCGCGTTGGTTCGTCCCGGCCGCTGGCCGCCGGAGCTGGTGAAAATGCAGTGAGCCGGGGTGCGGTCATCAGAAGCCCTCGCGAAGCCATCGTCCGACCTTTCCGAAGTAACCGTCTGTCCCTGTCCTGAGCTGCCGCGTGCGCCGCGGTTCGACATGTTCAAGATGTGCGTATTGCGGATAGACCAGGAGGCCCGTCGGCACCGAGAACGAAGCGCCCTTCGCCTCGTTCGGCAGCCGGCCGAAGCCGAGCGGACGGCCGATGCGGACCTGACGGTTCAGGATGCGGGTGGCAAGCTCGACGGTGCCGGTGAGCTGCGAGGCGCCGCCGCTCAGCACGACGCGCGCCCTCGGCTCTGCCGCAAAGGGGGAATCCGCGAGCCGGTCACGGACCATTTCGAAAATCTCCTCGGCGCGATGCCGGACAATGTTCGCAATCGTGGCGCGGGACACGATTTGCGGTGTCTCCCGATCATCGCCTGCAGTGGGAACGGACATCAGCTCGCGCGAGTCCGAACCGCCGGTCAGCACCGTGCCGTATAAAGTCTTGATTCTCTCGGCATCCGCAATGCACGCGCCGATGCCGCGCGCAAGGTCCATCGTGATGTGTTGTCCGCCCAGCGCAAATCCGGATGCGTGCACGAGACGTCCGCCGGAGTATGTCGCGATCGTGGTCGATCCCGCGCCCATCTCGACGACGGCAGCGCCGAGATCGGCCTCGTCGTCGGTCAGCACCGAGAGGCCCGCGACATAGGGGCTCGACGCCATGGCTTCGACGTTGAGATGGCAGCGCTCGACCACCAGCATCAGGTTCTTGGCGACCGTCGCATCCGACGTCACCACGTTCATGTCGACGCCGAACTGGCGCGCCACCATGCCTCTGGGATCGCGGATGCCCTTGACGCCGTCGAGCGCGTAGCCGACCGGCAGCGCGTGCAGCACGGTGCGGCCCGCGCCTGCGGCGTGGCGCATGCCGGCGGACGTGACGCGGCTGATATCGTCCGAGGTCACCGAGCCGCCGCGGATATCGGCCGCGGCCTCGACCAGCTGGCCGTGCTGCCGGCCGCCGGAGACTGACAGCAGGACGGATTCGACACGGACTTTCGCCATGCGCTCGGCCAGCGCCACCGCGTGGCGCACCGCCTTCTCGCATTCGGCGAGATCGACGACGGAGCCGGCCTTGACGCCGCGCGACTGGATCTGGCTGTAGCCGATCAATTCGACCGCATGGGTGCGTCCGCGCAGCGCCTCGTTCGGCGGCGACGGCCTCAGCCGCGCGATCATGCAGGCGATCTTGCTGGAGCCGACATCGAGCGAAGCCACCATCGCGGTGCGCTTCTGCATCGGGCGCGTCTTCGGGGTCAGGTTGCGATCGAGGCCGGTCATGCGGAGTCACCGGCCTTCTTCTTGGACTTCTTGTCCTTGAACAGCTCGTCGCGCGCCTTGCCGGCGTCCTCTGACAATTGCACGATCAGCCGATCGGGCAGGCGCATGTCGACGGCGACAATGTCGCGCGAGAACAGCTTCTCGTCCTTGTCGAGCCGCGAGAGCGCAGCGAGCGCGTTGCCGACGTCGTTCTCCGGCAGGCGGACGTCGAGACCGTCCTTGAGGCGCAGGTTCCAGCGCCGCTCGCCGACGAAGATCGCGGCCTTGGTCACCGAACGGACCTGCGGATAACGGTCGAGCAGCGCCAGGAAGTCGTGGGCCCTGACGTCGGCGCCCTTGCCGACCACCAGCGGCAGATTGAGGAAGCGGCGCGAGACGTAGGGCTCGAGCACCGCGCCGTCGGAAGCGATCACCGACAGGCGGCCGTTCTGCTGCCACAGCGCGAAGGCGGTGCGCTCGACGATGTCGATCTGCAGCCGGCCCGGATAGAGCTTCAGGATCGTGGCATCCGCGATCCAGGGATTGGCCTTCAGCTTGGCGCGCACGGTGTCGGCGTCGAGGAACAGCAGCGAGGAGCGGCCGTTGACGCCGCCGATCGCGAGCACCTCGTCCTGGCTTAGCTGCTTGCGGCCGTTGATGCCGACGGTGGTGATGCGGAAGCCGGCGGTGTTGGCGAGCGCGTTGCGGGCGTCGCTGAGCGCGGTGGTGAATTCCTCGACATGGCCGCCCTTGACGATGCCGAGGCCCAGGCTGCCGAACAGGATCGCGAGCGTCGCGACCAGCCCGATGCGGCGCGGCAGATAACGTTCGACCATCAGGATGTAGCGGTTCGGCGGCTCGCGATCGATGATGACTTGCGGCCGCTTGGCGGGATGCCGCCTGCGGCGCGCGAGATGGGCGCCGACATACTCGCGCAGCAGCACCGCCGCTCCAATAGCGGCTGCTCTCAGGTCAGCTTGAGGCCCCAGCGATCGCAGCGATCGGGTGAGGCGTCCTGCACCATCCATTGCACGAGCTCGTCACATGTTGCGCCCGCAAACCCGCGGGTCCCGGCACAAATCACGTCTCGGCTAGACCGGTGGGATTAGAGTGGCCCCCTGTTCCCTGGTTGCGATCCTCGAAGCGGTAATCCGCGACAGCTCACGCCCCGGCAGCCAAGCGCTACATGCGCCGCCAGCGTTAACCTTCGGGCTTCCTGGTAAACAAACGGTAAATGACTTCGGCCTGGAGCGTGTTTTGACCAACGCTGTGAGTACTTTGCCGCGAACTCGTTAGCATTTTAGCAACAGCGCCCGGGTTCCCTCCGGCCGACCAGGGCGGGTTCCGCCCGGCAGGGCGTTAACTTCGGACGCGGCGGCGGGCCAGCTCGATCTGGTCGGTGAGGAAGTCGGCAAAGGCGATGCCCTGTGCTTTCAAGGCCTTAGGGTACAGTGATGCCGCGGTGAGCCCCGGCAGGGTGTTGGTCTCGAGGTAGACCGGGCCATTGGCCGAGACGATGAAATCGCTGCGCGAGTAGCCGGTGCAGGACAGCGCGCGGTGCGCCCGCAGCGCATGGTCCATGATCGCGGCGCTGACCTCGGGCGCAAAGCGGCCGGGACAGATCTCCTGGGTCGACTTCAGCAGGTATTTGGCTGTGTAGTCGAAGGTTCCCTCCCCCGGCACGATCTCGATCGGCGGCAGCGCGAACACGGAGCCGTCGGACTGCTCGAGCACGCCACAGGTCGCCTCCACGCCCGACACGAACGGCTCGATCAGATACTCTTCATGCTTCGCGGCATTGCGGACCGCGACGAGATCCTGCTTCGCGTTGACGAAGATCAGCCCGTAGCTCGATCCGTCCTTGGCGGGTTTTGCAATCAGCTTGCCGTGTTTCGCAAAGGCGTCATCGATCTGTTCGACATTGATGCCCTGCGGCGCGTTGAGGCCAGCGATCGCGGCGAAACGCTTTGCCGACGGCTTGTCGAACGCCAGATGCGACGACGCCGAGCCGGAGCCGGTGAACGCGACATTGCGCATCTCGCACATCGCCTGCAATTCGCCATTCTCGGCGCGGCCGCCGTGCAGGCCGAACACCAGCACGCGCTGCTCGGCGCCCGCCTTGTCGAGCGCCTGGTCGAGTGCGATGCCGCGACCGTCGGGTTTGAAGTCGACCTCGAACGGACGCGTGTGGCCGAGCAGTTTTTCCGACGTCACCGCGTGCACGGTGTCGTCGACGTCCCAGAACCAGAGGTCCGCGTCGGGCAGCGCGCGGTGCAGCGCCTGCGTGCTCGCCACCGAGACCAGCCGCTCCTTGTTGGTGCCGCCGAACAGAATGGTCACCTGCATCTTCTTTGCCTGTCTTCGCTACTTCCGTCATTCCGGGATGGTCCGAAGCACCGGACCCGGACTCTCGAGATTCCGGGTTCGATGCTGCGCATCGCCCCGGAATGACGACTACGATGAATTTCCGATCCGCTTGATTTCCCAGTGTAGCTCAATTCCGCTGCTTTGCTTGACCCGTTCACGCACCGTCTCGCCGAGCGTCTCGATGTCGTGCCCGGTGGCGTTGCCGGTGTTGATCAGGAAATTGCAGTGCATCTCCGACACCTGCGCGCCGCCGACCTTGAGGCCGCGGCAGCCGGCGGCGTCGATCAGCTTCCAGGCGCTGTTGCCGGGCGGATTCTTGAAGGTCGAGCCGCCGGTCTTCTCGCGGATCGGCTGCGCGGTCTCGCGATGGGTCTGCACCTCGTTCATGCGGGCGCGGATCGCCTCAGCATCGGTGATCCTGCCGCGGAAGCGCGCCGAGGTGAAGACGATGGACGGATCGACGCCGCTATTGCGATAGACGAACTTCATGTCGGCATTGCCGAACGTATGCTTCACGCCGTCGCGGCCGATGCCGGTGGCCTCGATCAGCACGTCCTTGGTCTCGCCGCCATTGGCGCCGGCATTCATGCGCAGCGCGCCGCCGACGGTGCCGGGAATGCCGAAGAAGAATTCCATGCCGCCGATGTCAGCCGCCGCAGCCGTCTCGGCGACGCGCTTGTCGAGCGCCGCAGCGCCGGCGGTGACGACATCGCCGGCCGCGCTGGTCTCGCCGAACGCGCGCGGCGCGAGCCGGATCACGACGCCAGGCATGCCGCCATCGCGCACGATCAGATTGGAGCCGACGCCGACGACGTAGACCGGCAATTCCTGCGGCAGGCGCTTCAGGAAATAGGCGAGGTCATCTTCATCTGCCGGCGTGAACAGCACCTGCGCCGGGCCGCCGACGCGAAACCAGGTCAGCTCCGCCAGCGACTGGTTCGCCAGCAGCCGCCCGCGCAGCTCCGGCATCGCGGCTTTCAGATCGGGCGTGATGTCGGGGAAGGTCATGGGTGACCTCTCCATCCGTCATGGCCGGGCTTGTCCCGGCCATCCACGTCTTGCAATATCCCCACATGACAGAGGGGTACGTCTATTTTCTGACCAACCGTCCGAACGGCATGCTCTACGTCGGGGTAACGAGTGATCTTGTCCGCCGGATATTCGAGCACCGTTCCGGCTTCGTCGACGGCTTCACCAAGCGAGGACTGAAGCGACTCGTCTACTTTGAGCACTTTGACGAGATCCGTACAGCCATCCAGCGCGAACACACCATCAAGCATTGGCGGCGCGCTTGGAAGATCCGCAAGATCATCGCAGCGAACCCGAACTGGGACTGCCTGTACGACGCGATAGTGCAGTGAAGACGTGGATGGCCGGGACAAGCCCGGCCATGACGTGGATGGATACGAGGCCATCATCACCCCAGCGCCTTCAATTCGCCGGGCAGTGCGTAGGCCCATTGCGTGATGTTGCCGGCGCCGAGGCAGACGACGAGGTCACCGGGCTTGGCAAGACCGTGCACGATCTTTGCGAGCTCGCCCGCGTTCGGCAACGGGACAACGTTGCGATGGCCGTGGGCGCGCAGGCCGGCGGCGAAATGATCACGGTCGATGCCGGCGATCGGCGCCTCGCCGGCCGGATAGACCTCGGCGACCACGACCGCATCGGCATCGTTGAAGCAGGTGCAGAATTCCTCGAACAAGGATTGCAGGCGGGTGTAGCGATGCGGCTGCACCACGGCGACGATCTTGCCGTTGACGGATTCCCGCGCCGCCTTCAGCACGGCTGCGATCTCGACCGGATGATGACCGTAATCGTCGATCACGGTGATGCCGTTGGTTTCGCCGGTCTTGGTGAAGCGCCGCTTGACGCCGCCAAAGCCGGCCATGGCCTGGCGGATGACGTCATCGGACACGCCAAGCTCGTGCGCGACCGCGATCGCCGCCGTCGCATTCGATGCGTTGTGGCGCCCCGGCATCGGCAGCATGATATCGGCGATCTCATGGACCGCGCCGGACTTGCGATCGCGGATCGCGACCGAGAATTTCGAGCCGCCGCCCATCGGCGTCAGCTCCTTGAGCTGCGCATCGGCCTGCGGGTTCTGGCCGTAGGTGATGATGCGGCGGTCTTCGATCTTGCCGACGAGAGTTTGCACCACGGGGTGATCGGTGCACATCACGGCAAAGCCGTAGAACGGGACGTTCTCGACGAAATTGCGGAACGCGTCCTGGATCGCCTCGAAGGTCTTGAAGTGATCGAGATGCTCGGGGTCGATATTGGTGACGATGACGACATCGGACGGCAGCTTCAGGAAGGTGCCGTCGCTCTCGTCGGCTTCGACCACCATCCAGTCGCCGGCACCGAGCCGCGCGTTGGAGCCATAGGCGTTGATGATGCCGCCATTGATCACGGTCGGATCGAGCCCACCGGCATCGAGCAGGGTCGTCACCATCGTGGTCGTGGTGGTCTTGCCATGGGTGCCGGCGATCGCGACGCAGCTCTTCAGCCGCATCAGTTCCGCCAGCATCTCGGCGCGCCGCACCACCGGAATGCGTCGCGCGCGGGCCGCCATCAGTTCGGGATTGTCGCGCTTGATCGCAGTCGAGACCACGACGACATCGGCGCCGTCGACATTCTCGGCGGCGTGGCCGACCGAGACCTTGGCGCCCTTCTTGCGCAAGCGGTCGAGGTTGTAATTGTCCGAAGCATCGGAACCCTGCACGGTGTAGCCGAGATTGATCAGTACCTCGGCGATGCCGCTCATGCCGATGCCGCCGATCCCGACGAAGTGAATGGGTCCGATCTCGCGCGGCAGTCTCATGATGCTAACACCTTCATCGTCTCCGGACTCACCCCGGCAATTCTCCGACTTATGAAAGACTGATATGGCCGGGACAAGCCCGGCCATGGCGTCCCACGGCCGAAATTCCTCGAAAGCGGCCTAAATTCCGGCCACTTTCGCAACCAGATCGGCCAGCCGCTCGGCGGCATCGAGCCGGCCGACGCCGCGCGCCGACGCCGCCATCGTGGTCAGTTTCACGGGCTCGGCGGCGAAGGCCGAAATCTCGGCGGCCAGCCGCTCGGGCGTGAAGTCGCCCTGCGCGATGCGCAGCGCGCCGCTCGCCTGCGACAGCACGCCGGCATTGGCAAACTGGTCCTGATCGATCGCGCCCGGCAGCGGCACCAGGATTGAGGGCCGGCCGATCGCGGCGAGCTCGGCGACCGTGCCGGCGCCCGAGCGCGAGATCACGAGCTGGCTCGAGGCGAGGCGCGCCGGCAGGTCGGCGAAGAACGGCGCGAGCTCGGCGTTAATCTCGAGCCGGTCGTAGACCGCGCGCACCCGATCCATGTCCTCTTCGCGCACCTGCTGGGTGACGATCAGACGGCTCCACAGCGCGGGCGCGAGCTGCTCGATCGCGGGCGGCACGATATCGCTCATCACCCGCGCGCCCTGGCTGCCGCCGACGACGAGCAGGCGCAGCGGCCCGTTCGCCTCGGGCGACGTGTATTTCACCGCAGCGGCCGCAAGGATCGCCGGCCGCATCGGCGTGCCGACCGTGGTGGCCTTGCCGGCCAGCGCGGGATCGCGATCGAGCACGCCGGGCAGCGAGGTCGCGATCGCGTTGACGCGGGCAGAGAGGAAACGATTGGCGCGGCCGAGCACGGCATTGGCGTCGTGGATGATGCCGGGAACGCCGAGCAACCGCGCCGCCATCAGCGGCGGCAAGGTCGGGTAGCCGCCGAAGCCGACCACGGCCGCGGGCTTCAGCCGGCGCACCAGGTTGGCGGCGACCAGCGTGCCATAGCCGAGCATCAGCACGGTGCGCGCCAGCGAGATCGGGTTGCGGCTGCGCACGGTCGCGCTCGGCACGAGGTCGATACTCTCCCTGCCGAACAGGCCGGAATAGCGCAGCGCGCGGCCGTCAGTGGCGAGCCGGACGCGCAGGCCACGCCTGATCAATTCCACGGCGAGCGCTTCGGCCGGGAACAGATGGCCGCCGGTGCCACCGGCCGCCAGCAGAATCAGGGGCGCGTTGTCCATGGCCGCCTTTTACATCGTCGTTGCGAGCGAAGCGAAGCAATCCATCGCCCCGCAGAACGGAGGGATGGATTGCTTCCGCCTTCGCCGAGGCTTCGGCGGACAAGTCGTCGCTTCGCTCCTCGCAATGACAACAAGGGTTCACCTACGCGTAGGCGCGCTGAGCGCTGGCGCCTTCCATCGATTCGATCTCGGTGCGCGGCCGCTGCCGCGTCAGCGCCAGCATCATGCCGACGCCATAGGCAAGCGACACGAACGAGGAGCCGCCATAGGAGATGAACGGCAGCGTCATGCCCTTGGCCGGGATCAGTTGCAGATTGACCGCCATGTTGATCGTCGCCTGCACGCCGAACAGGATCGCAAGCCCCGACGCCGCAAAGCGCGAGAACATATCCTCGGTGGCATAGGCGCGGGTCAGCGTGCGGATCACGATGAAGCCGAACAGCGCGACCAGCATCAGGCAGAGGATGATGCCGAACTCTTCCGCCGCGACCGCGAATACGAAGTCGGTGTGGCTGTCCGGCAGGCTGCGCTTGGCGATGCCCTCGCCCGGCCCCAGGCCGAACCAGCCGCCGTTCCAGAACGCCTCCATCGCGGTGTCGACCTGGAAGGTGTCGCCGGAGGCGGGATTCATGAAGCGCTTGATGCGGCCGGCGACGTGCGGCACCAGGAGATAGGCGCCGAACAGGCCCGCGCCCGCCGCGCCGGCGAGCCCGAACACCCAGATCATCCGCATGCCCGCGATGAAGAACAGCGCGCCCCACACGGTGAGGATCAGCATGGTCTGACCGAAGTCGGGCTCCATCACCAGCAGCGTGACCAGCGTCAGCAGCAGCACCAGCGCCATCGAGGTCGCCGGCATCTCCGGCCGCTTGGTCGATTCCGCAAACAGCCAGGCCGCGACGATGACGAAAGAGGGTTTTGCAGCTTCGGAGGCCTGGATGTTGACGCCGAGCAGCGTGATCCAGCGCCGCGAGCCTTTCACCTCGGGTCCGACCAACAGCGTCAGCACGATCAGCGCTATCGAGACCGCGAACACTATCAGCGCGGTGCGCCGGATCTGCCGCGGCGTCATGAACGAGACGCCGATCAGCACCATCAGCGACGGCACCAGGAACATGACGTGGCGGTTGAAGAAGTGGAACGGATCGAGCCCGATCCGGGTCGCCACCGGCGGGCTCGCCGCCAGCGACAGGATGACGCCGGCCAGCATCAACGCGGCGATCGCGACAAGCAGCAGCTTGTCGACGGTCCACCACCAGTCCGAGAACGGGGTGCGTTGGTCACGGGCGAGCATGGGCGTCCCCAGATGGCAGAGATAACGTCCATTCGTGGCGCAGGATGGTTTCCAAGGGGTTAACGGGATGGGTAACTTTTGAGGGAGGTGAATGAGCCCCCATCCCGACGTCGTCCTGGCGAAAGCCAGGACCCATAACCACCGACTTGATAATGGACGCTACCGCGGCCCCAGCGTCGCGCATTACGCTGTGCCAATCCGCCCTACGTGTCGTCACACCACCGGCTTCACGCCCGGCAGCGCCTGCACGATGTCGCGGAAGGCGGCGCCGCGGATTTCGAAATTGCGGTACTGGTCGAACGAGGCGCAGGCCGGCGACAGCAGCACGACGGCTTCCGCGAGCCCCGATGCCTCGGCATCGCGCGCGGCGCTGGCGATCGCGACGTCGAGCGTGCCCGACATGTCGTGCGGGACGCGCTCGCCGAGCGTGCCGGAGAATTCGGCCGCCGCCTCGCCGATCAGATAGGCCTTGCGGATGCGCGGGAAATATTCGGTCAGGCTGGTGATGCCGCCGGCCTTCGGCTTGCCGCCGGCGATCCAGTAGATGTCGGCGAACGAGGACAGCGCATGCGCGGCCGCATCCGCGTTGGTGCCCTTGGAGTCGTTGACGAACAGCACGTTGCCGCGGCGGCCGACCTGCTCCATGCGATGCGCAAGACCCGGGAAGCTGCGCAGGCCGTTCTGCAGCACGTCGGTCGCGATCCCCATCGCCACCGCGCAGGCCGAGGCGCAGGCGGCGTTCTGCGCATTGTGCAGGCCGCGCAGCGAGCCGATGCCGCCTAGCCGCGCGATCTCGCTGCGCGCCGCGCCAGATGCGCGCACGATGGTTTCGTGCTCGACATAGAGGCCGTCGGGCAGCGGGTTCTTCACCGAGATGCGCACCACATGCTTGCCGGCGCGATCGAGCCGGTCGGCGATGTTGCGGCACCAGATGTCGTCGACGCCTGTGATCGCGGTGCCGCCGGCCTGTACGCCGGCAACCAGCCGCTCCTTCACCGCGGCGTAATGCTCGAGCGTGCCGTGGCGATCGATGTGATCCTCGCTGATGTTGATCAGGATGCCGACCGACGGATCGAGCGACGGTGCGAGGTCGATCTGGTAGGACGACATCTCGATCACGTGGACGCGGCCCATGCGCGGCGGCTCCAGCGACAGGATCGCGGTGCCGATATTGCCGCCCATCTGGGTGTCGTAGCCGGCGACATCAATCAGATGCGCGATCAGCGCCGTGGTGGTCGATTTGCCGTTGGTGCCGGTGATGGCGACGAACGGCGCGTTCGGCGCGTGACGGCGCCGCTCGCGGCAGAACAGTTCGACGTCGCCGATCACCTCGCACCCCGCCTCGCGCGCCTTCAGCACGCTCCAATGCGGCGCCGGATGGGTCAGCGGCGCGCCCGGGGTCAGGATCAATGCGGCGAAATTCGCCCACGACACGGTGCGCAGATCGGCGGTGGTGAAGCCGGCCTGCGCCGCCTTGACGACGTTGTCGGCTTTGTCGTCGGCGGCGATCACCTCGGCGCCGCCGGCCTTCAGCGCGTGGCAGCTCGCGAGCCCGGAGCCGCCGAGCCCGAACACCGCGACCGTCTTGCCGGAGAAGGAGGTGACCGGGATCATGTCTATCTCCCTGTCATTCCGGAAACCGCGCAGCGGTTATCCGGAATCTCGAGATTCCGGGTTCTCGCTGCGCGAGCCCCGGAATGACAGTCAATGGGATGCGAAGCCATCAGCGCAGCTTGAGGGTGGAGAGGCCGGCGAGCGCCAGCATCACCGAGATGATCCAGAACCGGATCACGATCTGCGGCTCGGTCCAGCCCTTCTGCTCGAAGTGATGGTGCAGCGGCGCCATCCGGAACACGCGCTTGCCGGTGAGCTTGAACGAGGTGACCTGGACGATGACCGAGACCGCCTCCAGCACGAACAGGCCGCCGATCACGGCGAGCACGATCTCGTGCTTCACCGCAACCGCCGTCGCACCGAGCATGCCGCCGAGCGCCAGCGAACCGGTGTCGCCCATGAAGATCGAGGCCGGCGGCGCGTTGAACCAGAGGAAGCCGAGGCCCGCGCCAAGCACCGCGCCGCACAGCACCGCCAGTTCGCCGGTGCCGGCGACGTAATTGATTTGCAAATAATCCGAGAACACCGCGTTGCCGGTCAGGTACGAGATCATGCCGAAGCTTGCGGCGGCAATCATCACGGGCACGATGGCAAGACCGTCGAGGCCGTCGGTGAGATTCACCGCGTTGCCGGCGCCGACCATCACGAAGGCGCCGAAGATCACGAAGAACCAGCCGAAATTGATCACGAGGTCCTTGAAGAACGGAATCACGAGCGAGGTCGACGACACGTCGCGCCCGAGCCGGACCAGCGCGTAGGTGGCGGCGAGCCCGATCGCCGCCTCGATCAGGAGCCGCAACTTGCCGGCGAAGCCGCTGTGCGACTGCTTTGTGACCTTCAAATAGTCGTCATAGAAGCCGACGAAGCCGAAGCCGAGCGTCACCGCCAGCACGATCCAGACATAGGGATTGAGCGGATTGGCCCAGAGCAGCGTCGACACCACGAGCCCGGACAGGATCATCAGCCCGCCCATGGTGGGCGTGCCCTTCTTGGAGATCAGATGCGACTGCGGACCATCGGTGCGGATCGGCTGGCCCTTGCCCTGCCGCAGCCGCAGATGATCGATGATCCAGGGCCCGAACAGGAACACGAACAATGCGCCGGTCACCATCGCGCCGCCGGTGCGGAAGGTGATGTAGCGGAACACGTTCAAAGCGCTGCGGAACGCCCCAAACCCCGGAACGGTGTTGGACAGTTCGATCAACCAGTAGAACATTCGAGGAGTCCTATACCGCTTCTTCGTGCGCGGCCTTGTCGGGGAAGCGTTTTTCCAGCGCGCTGACAATGAGCTTCATCTTCGATCCCAGCGAGCCCTTCACCATGATCACGTCACCGGCACGGACCGCGGCGACCGCCTGCGCCTCGAGCGCCGCCGAGCTCTCGGCATAGCCTCCCCGCTTGCCGGTGGAAAGGGCATCCCACAGATTCCGCATCAACGGACCACAACAATATACGAGGTCGATGCGGTTGGCGGTCACGGCCTCGTTGAGGCCGCGGTGCAGTTCGGGCCCGGTCGGCCCGAGCTCGAGCATGTCGCCGAGCACGGCGATGCGCCGGCCATGCGGCCCGGTCTGGGCCTGGCCGAGCACGTTCAGCGCGGCCCCCATCGAGGCCGGGTTGGCGTTGTAGCTCTCGTCGATCAGCATCGCCTCGCCATGGCCGACCTCGAGGGTGCGGCGGAAGCCGCGGCCGGTCGGCGCCTCGAGCTGCGACAGCGACAGCGCCGCGCGCGCGATATCGGCGCCGAGCAGCGAAGCACCGGCGAGCACCGCGAGCGAGTTCATCGCCATGTGCCGGCCGGGCATGCCGATCTTGTAGGTGATGTCGTGATCCAGAATATCCGCATGCACCGCCGAGCAGGTCGCGTGCAGCGACAGGTCGAGCAGCCGCGCCTCGGCGCGCTTGTCGGTGCCGAACGAGACGATGCGCGAGATGCCGGCCTGCTTGGCCCGCTTTTGCAGCCGCGCGAATTGCCCGTTGTCGCGGTTGAGCACGACGGCGCCATCGGGCTCGAGCCCTGCGAAGATCTCCGCCTTGGCGTCGGCGATCGCCTCGATGCCGGCGAAGAATTCCAGATGCACCGGCTCGATCGTGGTGATGATTGTGACGTGCGGGCGCACCATCTTCACCAGCGGCGTGATCTCGCCGGCATGGTTCATGCCGATCTCGAACACCGCAAAGCGCGTGCTGGCCGGACAGCGCGCCAGCGACAGCGGCACGCCCCAGTGATTGTTGAACGACGCCACCGAGGCATGGGTCTCGCCCTGCGCCGACAGCACGCGGCGCAGCGCCTCTTTCGTCGAGGTCTTGCCGACCGAGCCGGTCACCGCGACGATCTGCGCGTTGAGCCGCGCGCGCGAGGCATGCGCGAGCTCGACGAGGCCGGCGAGCACGTCGTCGACCACCAGCAGCGGCGCGTCAGTGGGAAACATTGCCCGTTGCGCGGTCTCGACCACCGCGAGCGCGGCACCGGCCTTCAGTGCCGCCTCGACGAAGGCATGGCCGTCATGGACGTCGCCCTTGATCGCGAAATACGCCTCGCCGGGCGCGATGGTGCGACTGTCGATCGAGAGACCGGTGACGCCGTCCGGCAGCGCGCCTTGCGTGGCGGCGCGCATCGCCGTCGCCATCGCATCCGAGGTCCACAACATCGTGCTCATGCGCCCTCCGCAGCCAGTGCACTGGCGACCGCTTCATGATCGCTGAACGGCAGCGTCGTGTTGCCGACGATCTGCCCGACCTCGTGGCCCTTGCCGGCGACGACCAGCGCATCGCCCGGCGCGAGGCCGGCAATGCCGGCGCGGATCGCCGCGGCGCGGTCGCCGATCTCGCGCGCGCCCTTCGCCGTCGCCAAGATCGCGGCGCGGATCGCCTCCGGCTTCTCGCTGCGCGGATTGTCGTCGGTGACGATGACCTGATCGGCATTCTCTGCCGCGATCGCGCCCATGATCGAACGCTTGCCGGCGTCGCGGTCGCCGCCGGCGCCGAAGATCACGACCAGCTTGCGCCTGGCATAGGGCCGCAGCGCCTGCAGCGCCTTGGCGAGCGCGTCGGGCTTGTGGGCGTAGTCGACGAAGATCGGCGCGCCGTTGTGCTCGCCGACGAATTCCAGCCGGCCCTTGGCGCCTTCGAGATGTTCGAGGCAGCCGAACACGTCGTCGGCGGCGCTGCCGGTGCCGATCGCAAGCCCGGCCGCGACCAGCGCATTCTCGATCTGGAATTCGCCGACCAGCGGCAGCCGGATCGCGTGCTTGCGTCCGCGGTGCTCGATCAGGAGCTTCTGTGCAAAGCCTTCGATGGCGGCATCGAGGAGCTTGATGCCCTCGCCTGCGTCGGCGTTGCGCCCGACCGCGATGATGCGCAGGCCGCGCGAGCGCGCCACATCGATCACCTCGGCGGAACAGTCATGATCGGCCGAGATCACCGCGGCGCCGCCTGGCGCGACCAGATCGCGGAACAGCCGCAGTTTTGCGTTGAGGTAATGCGCGACATCAGGATGATAGTCCATGTGGTCGCGCGACAGATTGGTGAAGCCGCCGGCGGCGATGCGCACACCGTCGAGACGATACTGGTCGAGGCCGTGCGAGGACGCCTCGAACGCCAGATGGGTGACGCCGTCGCTTGCGATCTCGTCGAGCTGGCGATGCAGCGCGATCGGATCCGGCGTGGTCAGCGAGCCGTAGACCGTGCGCTTGTCCGACACGAGGCCGATCGTGCCGATGCTGGCGGAGGAATGTCCGAGCCGCTGCCAGATCTGGCGCGTGAACGCTGCGACCGAGGTCTTGCCGCTGGTGCCCGTCACCGCCGCGATCGTCGCCGGCTGGCGGGAAAAGATTTTGGCCGCGGCGAGCGCCAGCGCGCGGCGCGGATTCGGCGTGATGACGAAGGCGGCGCGCGCGTGACCTTGCGGCAGATGGTCGCTGGCGACCGCGACCGCGCCGGCGGCAATCGCCGCATCGACGAAGCGCGCACCGTCGGTCCTGCTGCCAGCCAGCGCGAAGAACAGGTCGCCCGGCTTCACCGCGCGGCTGTCGACCGCAAGCCCTCCGACAATGAGCGAGGAGGCACTCGGATCGATCGTGGCATCATCGCTGAAGAGGTCGCGAAGTCTCATGATCTTCCAGTCTGGCCGGCGCCGTTCTGGCGCCGCGTGAGTATACGCCTTACTGGGTTGTTCTGGATGCCGCAAGAATAAGGCGGTCGGACGGCGGCAGGTCGAATCGCGGTTCAACGCCCAAAAGCGGCGCAATTCGGGCGATCACATTGCCGCCGGTCGGCACCGCATTCCAGCCCGAGGTGATGAACCCGTAGGTTTCCTTCAGGGGCTGCGGCTCGTCGAGCATGATCAGCAGCTGGTATTTCGGATTGTCGGCGGGCAGGATCGCGGTGAATGCGTTGAGCACGCGCTTCTTGGCGTAGCGGCCGTTGATCACCTTCTCCGCGGTGCCGGTCTTGCCGCCGATATAGTAGCCCTTGACGTCGGCCTTCTTCGCGGTGCCGATCTCGGCATTGAGCCGCATCAGATAGCGCATCTTGTCCGAGGTCTCGGGCTTGATGACGCGCTTGGCGAGCGCCATCGCCTCCTGCTCGGTGCGCTTCAGGAAGGTCGGCGGGATCAGGTAGCCGCCATTGACCAGCGCGTCGATGCCCATCACCGCCTGCAGCGGCGCCACCGCGATGCCGTGACCGAACGAGATGGTGACGGTGTTCAGTTCGCCCCATTTCTTCGGCACGATCGGGGACGCGCTCTCGGGCAATTCGGTGCGCAGCCGCTCGAGCTGGCCCATCTTGCGCAGGAACGCCTTGTGCGCGTCGACGCCCATCGCCAGCGCAATGCGCCCGGCGCCGATGTTGGAGGAATAGTAGAACACCTCCTTCATGTTGATCATGCGGCCCATGTTGTGATCATCATGGATCGCAAACTTGCCGTAGTGCAGCGGGCCACGCGCATCCCACATCGAGTTGAGGTCGAACCGGCCGCTATCCAGCGCCATCGCCAGCGTGAACGCCTTGAAGGTCGAGCCCATCTCGTAGACGCCGGTGGTCAGGCGGTTGATGCGATCGGGATCGTGCGCCTCCTTCGGATTGTTCGGATCGAAATCCGGCAGCGACACCATCGCCACGATCTCGCCGGTGCGGACGTTAGAGACGAGGCCGGAGGCGGCCTTGGCCTTGAACTTCTCTTTCGCCTTGAGCAGCTCGTCACGCAGCGCGTGCTCGACGCGCAGGTCGACCGACAGTTCCACCGGCTTCTGCAGCCGGTCGGTGGCGAAGCCCGCGCGATGCAGATCGGCCAGACCGTTGCTGTCCAGCCACTTCTCCATGCCGGCGATGCCCTGGTTGTCGATGTTGACCAAGCCGATCAGGTGGGCGACCTCGTTGCCGGTCGGATAGACGCGCTTGTTCTCGCGCAGGAAGCCGACGCCGGGAAGGCCGAGGCGATGGATGTCGCTCTGCTGCTTCGGCGTGATCTCGCGCTTCAGCCAGACGAAGCCCTTGCGCGACGACAGGCGGTCGCGCACCTCGCTGGTGTCGAGATCAGGCAGGGCTCCGGTCAAAAGCTCGATCGCCTCGTCCTTGTCGATCAGGCGGCGCGGTTCGGCGAACAGGCTCGGCGCCTTGACGTCGGTGGCGAGGATTTCGCCGTTGCGGTCGGTGATGTCGGGCCGCGCGGTCGCGATGGCGTCTTGCGAGGCGGTGCGGCGCGCGCCATGGCTGTCGGCGCCGACGGCGAACAGCACCAGCCTCCCCGCTAGCACGCAATAGACCGCGGCGAAAGCGAGGATCGCAAGACCGACACGCGCGCGCGCCTTGGCGGCGCGGTCGACATTGCTGCCATACAGCAGCGTGCGGATCAGCCGCTGGTTCCATGGCTCGGCGGGTTTCACGGCCGGTGTGTTGGCGGGTGCCGGATCGGTCATGGCTGGTCCCGTCATTGCTGGTCTCCCCCGCCCAGCCCGGAGTCTTCGGGCGCAGGCTGGTCGGCGGCCGGCTGGTCGGTCGCCGCCTTGTCGATCGATCCGGTCGTGCTGTCGGGCGCCGCGGCGGCCTCGATGGTGTCGATCATCGCGCCGATCGGATCGCGCGAACCGGGCCGCGTGAAGCTCGGCGGCCGCTCCGGCAGGCTCTTCAGGGAATCGTACTGGTTGGCGTTGACCGGCTTCAGCGGCAGATGGCGCTCGGCGAGCCCCTGCAGCCGGAGCGGCGCATCGAGCTTGGCCCATTCGGCGCGCAACGCGGCGATCGCATTGCGCTGCTCGCGGATCTCGGCATTGAGCTGCAGCACGCGTTCGACGCGCGCGGTCGATTCCATCTTGATGCGGTAGACATAGGACGCCGCGAAGATCAGCATGCCGATGACGAGGAGATGGAGAAGGCGCATCGTCACCCTCCCCGCTTCAGGTCGGACAGTCGCGGCCACGACGGCAGGTCGTCGTCGGCGTGCACCGGCGCCGCGGTGCGTTCGGCGGCACGCAGCTTGGCCGATCGCGCGCGCGGATTGGCGGCAAGCTCGGCCTCATCGGGTGTCACCGGACGCTTGGTCAGGATCTGAAAGCTCGGCGCCGCATGCGCCAACTCGGGCAAATGCCGCGAGCCGGCGGAGACCTTGCCGCGCAGGCTGAGGAAATTCTTGACGATGCGGTCTTCCAGCGAATGGAACGAAACCACGACGAGCCGGCCGCCCGGCTTCAGCACGCGCTCGGCCGCTGCGAGCGCCAGATAGAGCTCATCGAGCTCCTCATTGACGAAGATGCGCAGCGCCTGAAAGGTCCGCGTCGCCGGATGGATCTCGTTCGGCTTGGCGCGCACGACCTTCGCGACGATATCGGCAAGCGCATCGGTCGTCGTGATCGGCGCGTCCTTGCGCGCGGCGACGATGGCGCGGGCGACGCCGCGCGAATGGCGCTCCTCGCCGAAGATATAGATGATGTCGGCGAGTTGTTTCTCGGAAGCCGACGCGACCACATCTGCCGCGGTCGGGCCGCTCTGGGTCATCCGCATGTCGAGCGGACCGCCGAGGCGGAACGAGAAGCCGCGTTCGGCCTGGTCGAGCTGCATCGAGGAGACGCCGACATCCATCACGACGCCGTCGACTTTATCCACCCCCTGCGATGCGCAGACCTCGGCGAGGTTGGAGAAGCGGTCCTCGACCAGCGTCAGCCGACCGCCCGCGCCGTCGACCAGATCGAAGCCGCCGCTTATCGCGGTGCGGTCGCGGTCGATGCCGATCACGCGGGTCTCGGCGACATCGAGGATCGCCCGGCTGTAGCCGCCGGCACCGAAGGTGGCGTCGACATAGACGCCGCCGGCGCGCGGCGCGAGATACGCGACCGCCTCGCGGCCCACCACCGAAATGTGACGCGGCGCACGCTCGCTCATGCGCCGCTCCCAGGCGGGGCCGCGTAACTGGCATGCAAGCTGGGTGCGCGCCGACTCATTGCGCCTCGAATCCTCGCGCCCAGAGCCCTCTTCGTTCCGATTGGATCGGAACGGGGCTCTGGATTCCTGTCTTGACGCGTTTTCTTCACGCGAACCGGTATCCACTTCGCTCGAAAACGCGTGAAAAAGCCGCTGCGTGACGCCAGCGCCAACTCCCGTCCTCGGCCGCAAATCCTGATATCCGACCGGAATTGGGAGGGTTTCCATGGGATTTCGCGCAAACAGCGGGGCTCAGCGTCCTTTGGCCGTCCCCCGAAACCGGTTCGGCACTTCACCTCTCAGTAACGGCACTTAACGTTAAGAAAACGTTGATGATCGGTTAGCGGAATCGCGCGGCTTTGATCCGCATTCGAGTGATACCCTCGCGACCCGCTCCTGGCACAATGGGGCGGCGCATCGTGCGGATCATGGAACCCGGCAGGGGTCGATTGCGCGGCCCGCACGGTAAAGGAATAGTAAACGCCTATTTGTTTATCCATATGTCAAAATGCTTTCTCCTGGTTCGGGTTTGAGTGATTCGTATGGCTTCAAGTTCGTCTTCGTCCGGCAACGCTGATTCGAAGCGTCAGCGCGCCCTCCCTGTTCCAAAGGGGGTGGCTGACGCGAAGACGTTCACGCCGGATTCCTCGATCGCCTCCGACGTGATCCCGTCGGCGAACTTCGGCGATCGCGCCAATGGCCGGCAACCCGACATGATCGTGCTGCACTACACCGGCATGCCCGACGTCGAGGGTGCGATCACCCAGCTCTGCACGGCCGGCACCGAGGTCTCGGCGCACTACATCGTGCTCGAGGACGGCCGCATCGTGCAGTGCGTGCCGGAGAGCAAGCGCGCCTGGCACGCCGGCGTGTCCGCGTGGGCCGGCGATGACGACATCAACTCCTGCTCGATCGGCGTCGAGATTGTCAATCGCGGCCACGATTGGGGCTATCCGGATTTTCCGCTGCGCCAGATCGCGGCCGTCATCGCGCTGTGCCGCGGCATCATGCTTCGCCGCAAGGTGGTCCCGCATCGCGTGCTCGGCCATTCCGACGTGGCACCGGCGCGCAAGAAGGATCCCGGCGAGAAATTCCCGTGGCACTCGCTGGCCAATTCCGGCGTCGGGCACTGGGTGCAGCCGGCGCCGATCGTGCGCGGCGACGCGCTGCAGCTCGGTGCGATCAGCGACAGCGTCTCCAACATGCAGGCCGCGTTCCGGCGCTACGGCTACAACATCCCGACCAACGGCAAGTTCGACGGCCCGACCATGGAGGTCGTCACCGCCTTCCAGCGCCACTTCCGCCCGGAGCGCATCGACGGGATCGCCGACCGTTCCACCATGGCCACACTGCACGCGCTGCTCGAGAGCCTGCCGCCGGATGCGGCGACGGTGGTCGCGTCGAGCTAGGCTCGCCTCCGTCCGTCGTCGCGAGGAGCGGTGCATTTATCGGCCAAGTGTGCGTGCACGTTGGAACTTTTCGGCATGAGCGGTCTTTGTAGGTGGGGCGGTCCGAGTGGAGATTCGTCCATGTTCAAAGCACTGATCGCAGGAGCCGCCGCCGTCGGCCTCATTGTCGCTCCGGCAGCCGCTGGCGCTATGTCGACCCAAAGCAAGACCATGTCGTCGACCCATCACAAGACCCAGAAGGTCCATCACGCGCAGAAGAAGATGGCACCCGGCACCACGACCGGCATGTCGAAGGGGACGACGACCGGGCAATCGAGCACCGGCGCCAAGGCAAAGACAGGGTACTGAGCACGCTCAACGCCTCACGGCGCGCTGACCATCGTCAATGAATGGCGCGCCGTCACTGGCCATGCACGAGATGGGGTGCGTCACCCCATCTCGGCGATCCGCCGCGCATAGAGCCGGCGCAGCGGTTCGAGTTGCGTGGCTGCTGTTGCGGCGAGATAGGCCTGGCGCGCTTCGTCCTTGCGGCCGAGGCGGCGCAGCAGGTCGGCGCGCACCGCGGGCAGCTGGTCATATCCCTTCAAAGTGCCGCGCGCGTCCAGCGCATCGATCAGGTCGAGCGCGCGCGCCGGACCATCGACCATCGACACCGCGGCGGCGTGATTGAGCTCGATCACCGGCGACGGGCTGATGCGCAGCAGCACCTCGTAAAGACCGGCGATCTGCGGCCAGTCGGTGTCCTGATAACTCGGCGCCCGCGCGTGCAGCGCGGCGATCGCCGCCTGCACGGCGTAGGACTGCGGCCGGCCCGGCATCCGCAGCGCCTCCTCGACCAGCTCAAGGCCTTCGGCGATCTGCTGGAAATCCCACAGCGAACGGTCCTGCTCCTCGAGCAGCACGATATCGCCGCCGGCGGTCTGGCGGCCGGCGCGGCGCGCATCATGCAGCAGCATCAGCGCCAGCAGCCCCTTGATCTCGCCGCGCGCCGGTATCAGCGCATCGATCAGCCGCGCCAGCCGGATCGCCTCACGCGCAAGATCGGGCCGCATCAGATCCTCGCCGGCGGTCGCCGCATAACCTTCGGTGAAGACGAGGTAGATCACCGCGAGCACGCCGGTGAGGCGCGGCTCCAGCGCCTCACGCTCCGGCACCTCATAGGGAATGCCGGCGAGTTTTATCTTTTGCTTGGCGCGCAAGAGGCGCTGCGCCATGGCATCCTCGCTCACCAGGAAGGCGCGCGCGACCTCGACCGTCGTCAGCCCGCACACCGTGCGCAAGGTCAGCGCGACCTGGACCTCCGCCGCAAACGACGGATGGCAGCAAGTGAAGATCAGCCGCAGCATGTCGTCGTCGAGCGTTGCATCGGCCGGCTCGGGCGAGGACTCCGCATCGAGCAGGATTTGATGCGTCAGCTCCTGCTGCTTGCCGCGAAACGTCGCCGCGCGGCGAACGCGGTCGATCGCCTTGTTGCGGCCGACATTGACCAGCCAGGCACGCGGATTGGAGGGGAATTCGCCGATCGGCCAGCGCTGCAGCGCCACCGCAAAAGCATCCTGAAGCGCATCCTCGGCCAGGTCGAAATCGCCGACGAGACGGATCAGCGTTGCGAGCGCCCGGCCCGCCTCGTCGCGAAACACTTTTTCGATCTGGCTGGGGGTCATGGTCTCACCGTCATTCCGGGGCGATGCGAAGCATCGAACCCGGAATCTCGAGGTTCCGGGTTCGCGCTTCGCGCGCCCCGGAACGACGAAACCATCACTTGTCGTAGATCATCACCGGCCTGACTTCGATCGAGCCGGTCTTGGCGCCGGGAATCCGCGCCGCGAGGCCGAGCGCCGTGTCGAGATCCTTGGCATCGACCA
This sequence comes from Bradyrhizobium australafricanum, assembly GCF_020329495.1. Lineage (NCBI taxonomy): Bacteria > Pseudomonadati > Pseudomonadota > Alphaproteobacteria > Hyphomicrobiales > Nitrobacteraceae > Bradyrhizobium > Bradyrhizobium australafricanum. The sequence continues at coordinate 135,660 of NZ_JAGKJL010000007.1, forward strand.
GATAATAACCGCCGAGTTGTTCGCGGGTTTCTGCAAACGGCCCGTCGGTCGTCAGCGTCTTGCCGTCGCGCACCCGAACGGTGGTCGCGGTCGACACCGGCTGCAGCCCGTCACCCGCCTTGAAGTGTCCGCTCTGGATGATGGACTGGGTGTAGACGCCATATTCCGCCGACAGGGCCTTGCGGTCGTCGGCATTCATGCGGCCATATTCCGCGTCGCTCCGGTAGATCAGCAACAGATATTGCATCTTGAGAACTCCTCTTGATCGGCTGGATCGCCGACACCCAGTCGAACGGGCGACACGCAGGACGACATCGTCAGGATAAATTATTTTGGCCGCCCGGCGTGAATGTCTCACCGGCCCGGCGGGCCGCAGAGCCAGCTTATATCGGATAATCCGATAGTAATCGCCAATATTATTCGTTTGTTAAATTCATGGCAGCGCGTAGCCTTCGGATGCCCGGAGGACTTCGCCATGACACCACTGCCGCAGACAGCCACACGCCTTTCCCGGCTCCTGCTGTCGATGCTGTACCGAATCCTGCGCAACCGGATCGTGGCGAAACCGCGCCATCACGCCAGTCAGGTCGCCTCGAACATCGCCGCGGGCGGCAATCCGCTCGGCGTGTGAGGAGGCAATGCAACGGGGTACCACGCGCCTGAAGGCGCTGCGTCAGCTGATCGCCGACGAAGGGCTGACCATCGCGATCCTTGCGGCGGTCGCCGCAGCGACGGTGATCGCATTTGGTTTCGGTGCGGAAGCCGACATCGTGGCCTCGATGCTGATCATCGGCCTCGTGACCGCGCTCGCGGAAACCCGCCTGCGATCGGGAAAATAGCTCCAGCGGCCGTGACCGGCTCCGGAGGGGATGACCGAGAACCTGGCATTTGCCTGTAGCCTTATCCGCGTCATTGCGAGCGAAGCGAAGCAATCCATCTGTCCGCATGTGCGGAACGATGGATTGCTTCGTCGCTACCGCTCCTCGCAATGACGGCATGGCTTCACAGCCTTTACGACGATGTCCCGGCCTGCTGCGCGGCGCGGCGCCGCAACTCCTTGAGCTCCTCGAAACGCTTGGTCACGTCACGCATCACGGCGACGGTGCCGGCGACCTTGTGCGCCGCATCGTGCAGCATCACGATGGTGAATTCGACGGAGATGCGCGTCCCGTGCCTGGTCAGCGCCGGCACCGACAGCAGATCGCCCTGACCGTAGCGGCTCGTCCCGGTCGCCATCGTGTGCCGGAAGCCGGCCCAGTGACGCGCGCGCAGATTCTCCGGAATGATCAAATCGAGCGATTGCCCGATCGCCTCCTCGGCGCCGAAGCCGAACATCCTGACTGCACCGGGATTCCACAAGGTGATGCGGCCTTCGACATCGGTCGCAACGATCGCGTCGGAGGCGCCCTTGAGCAACGCGTCTCCCACTTCTGCCGCAATATCCATCGTTTGACCTCCTGCTGATCCCGATCCTGCTGTGAACGCGGACGTTTGCGCTGACAAGCGAAGAAAGCCGATGGAATCGATCGGAGATGCCGATAGCAATCGCGGTCAGCGCCGCCGCCGCGCGGCGGGCCTGGCCCGCGGCAGGTCCGCGCTCGCATTAACCTGCGACGCGGCAAGCCGATGCATGGTCTCGACCGCGCGCGCCAGATGATCGTCCTGGCTGTCAGCCGGATAGGCGACATAGGCGGGCATCGCAAAGCCAGGCGCACCGGCAACGGCGTGCAGCCGCCGCGCCTTCAGGAGCGGCTCGACGATACGACGCGCAAAGAATCCGGAGCCGCCATTCTCCAAAAGATGCTGCAATCCGAGCCAGCCGATATTCACCGTCAGCGCGGGGCCCGCGAAATTCGGAAACAGCGTGGCGTGACGCGCGTAGAATTCGGGTCCCCAATCGACATAGACATAGCCCGGCCCCGGCTCCGGCGCGCTCTTCGGATCGGTCGACACCAGGATGAGCTGCTCCTCGAACAGCTGCTCGACCTTGAGCCCGGGGCGGCTCTGCGGCGTGTACATCACGCCGATGTCGATGCGTCCCTCGACCAGCCCCTGCATCAGCTCGGGCTCGAGCGCGCTCTCGGCGCGGATCGAGATGTCGGGATGCGCCCGCGTCATCAGCGGCAGCCAGCGCAACAGATACTCTTCCCAAAGGCCGATGCGGCCGCCGACCACCAGCGCCGCGGAAAACCCTTTGGGGATTCCGACATCATGGCGCGCCTGCTCGACGGTGCGGACCAGCACCGAGGCGTGGCGCTGAAACTGCCGGCCGGCCGGCGTCAACGTGGTGCCGGCCTTGTTGCGCACGAACAGCACGCAGCCGAGCTGCTGCTCGAGCGTATGGATGCGGGTGCTGACGGTCGACTGGCTGACGTGCAGCCGCTCGGCCGCGGTGATGAAGTTGCCGGCGCTCACCACCGTCAGGAACGTCCGGGCCAGTTCGGTATCCATGGCGCGCCTCGACCTTTGGATCGATCAAATCGATATCAAAGGCCCTTCCTCTGCGAATGTCAAAATCGAGGGCCAGCCGGGCGCCAGGCCAAGGTTAACCATCGCAATCGCTTGACGCGGGCGGCCAAAGCCCGCATGCGTACGCGGTCAGTCGGCCGGACGGCCGCTCCCGCAAGCGCCGAAAGGCCGCGGGGGAGGAAAGTCCGGGCTCCATCGACATGCGGTGCCGGATAACATCCGGCGGGGGCGACCCCAGGGAAAGTGCCACAGAGAACGAACCGCTCCCTCCTCGGAGGAAGTAAGGGTGAAAAGGTGCGGTAAGAGCGCACCGCGTTTCCGGCAACGGAGATGGCATGGCAAACCACACCGGGAGCAAAACCGAATAGGGACGGCAACGCGGTTAGTTCGCGCACGCGCGATAACACCGCAGGGCGATGTCAGGCCCGCTGTCCGGGTAGGTTGCCCGAGGCAAGGTGCAAACCTTGTCCCAGAGGAATGGCCGTCGCGTACCATTCGCGAGAATGGTGCCCTACAGAACCCGGCTTACAGGCCGGCTGATATCTTGGAGTATGAGGGGCTCGGCGCGACACGCCGGGCCCCTCGCCATTTTCAGATCAGCATCGTTCCAGCTACGCGCGCCGGCGGAAAGTAGAGCCAACCCGTCGGCTTGCGTCAGAACGACCCGAATGCGGTGCCGATCGCAATCACCGCTGCGAGAGCAATGACAGAACTCACAATGCCGACCATGACAATGTCGAGATAGCTATCGCGATGCTTGAGCCCACAGATCGCAAGCAGGCTAACGACAGCGCCGTTGTGAGGTAGAATGTCCAGCGTTCCCGAACCGATCACCGCGACGCGATGCAACAGGCCGGGGTCAATACCCGCCTCCGCGGCAAGATCCATATAGGTCCGTCCCAGCGCATCGAGCGCGATCGTCAAGCCGCCGGAAGCCGACCCCGTCAGCGCCGCAAGGATGTTCGTCGCGACCGCGAGCGACACCAATGGACCGCCTTCAATTCGCAACACCCAGTCCCGCACCACGCCGAAAGCGGGAAGCGAGGCGATAACGGCGCCGAATCCGACAAGGCTTGCGACGCTCAGCGCCGGCAGGACCGACGCGTTGGCACCGGCATCCATGGTTCGTCGCAGTGCGGGCAGCCGCGTCCAGTTGCAGAGGATGACCGTCACGATCGCTCCCGCCAACGCCACGACAACCGACCAGACACCGGCCACGGCAGCCAGTGATGTATTTCCCCACCGCTGTTCGGCCAGGAACGAGAAATCAAGCCGAGGCAGCACAACCAGCGACATCACCAGATTGACGGCGACGACGACGATCAGGGGAAGCAAGGCGTTGAAAATCGGGACGGCGGCATCGCTGTGATATCCGTGGCGGAGCTCCGCCGGGTCGAATTCCCGCGCCGTCGTAGCCCGCTCGCGCAACAGCTCATCGTCGGCTGCATCCGCCGGCACCGGCGGCTCGTCGCCATATCCCTCTTTCGCGCGATGCGCTGCCTTCTCCGCGCGAAGCAGCCACCACAGCCCGACGCCCAGCATGATGATCGATGCGACAACGCCGAGGCCCGGTGCGGCAAAGGGGGTCGTGCCGAAGAAAGGCATCGGTATCGCATTCTGTATCGACGGCGTGCCCGGCAGCGCCGACATGGTGAAGGTCGAAGTCCCGAGAATGACCGCCGCCGGTACCAGACGACGTGGAATCCCGGCCGCGCGAAACAGCGACTGCGCCATCGGAACGATGACAAAGAAGGCGACGAACAGGCTGACGCCGCCATAGGTGACCAGTGCGCCTGCGAGCACGACCGCAAGGATGATCCGGCGTTCGCCCAGGCACCGGGAGATGAAGCCCGCGACCGCCGCGACGGCGCCGCTGTCATCCATGAGCTTTCCGAACACGGCGCCAAGCAGAAAAATAGGAAAGAACTGCGCGAGAAACTCCGACGCACTACCCATGAAGGTCTGCGTCCAGTTGGCAAGCAGCGGCTCGCCACCGAAGGCTGCGGCCACCAGCGCACAGAGCGGCGCGAGCAGCAGCACGCTCCAACCGCGGAAAGCAAAACAGACCAGCAGTCCAAGCCCGACGAGAATGCCGAGAAGACCCATCGTCTCAGCACTCCGCCAGCAGAATATCGAGATCTGCGGTCGAACGCTCACCGAGATCGGCGCCATGCGCCTCGAGGAATTCGCCGGCGGCTCGCCGCCCTTCCTCGTGCAGCTTCGCCACGAACGCCCATTCGGCATTAAGCTTGGATGACGAACCGAACGTCGCAAGCATGTCGCTCTTGATCCGGTGCGTCTTCATCTGCGCCCAGCGGGCGCCTTCCCCTGTACCGGGATCGGCGACCTGGCGAAGCAACGCGATCATCCGCAGCTCCTTTGCCAACGGCGAGTTGAACGAGATCTCGTTAAGCCGGTTGAGAATGTCAGCGGCCGTGCGCGGCTGCTCCGGACGCTCGGTCGGGTTGATCTGGACGACGACGGTGTCGTGCGCGTCGGTCTCGCGAACGAGCGGCGTGATCGTGGGATTGCCCGCGTAGCCGCCGTCCCAATAGGGCTCGCCATCGATCTCGATCGCGCGAAACATCGTTGGCAGGCAAGCCGACGCGAGCAGGACTTCCGCGGTAATCTCCGCGTTGCGAAAAATCCGTCCGCGGCCCGTACGCACGCGCGTGGCGGTGATGAAGAGCTTGATCGGCGCGCGTGCAAGACGCTCGAAATCGATACTGTCGTTCAATATGTCGCGTAGCGGATTGAAGCCAAGCGGATTGAGGTCATAGGGTGAAAGCATCCGCGACATCAAATCGGTGAAGAGATAGGCCGGGGAGCTGTCAAGCGACCAGCGTCCCATCAGGCGGTCGAGCGGCGACCGTTGCAACGGACTGAATGCGGCGGCGCGCGAGACGCTTCGCCAATATTTTTCAAGCGCTTCGCGTGCGCCGGCAGCGCCGCCCGCGGTCCAACCATCCGCCAGCACGGCTGCGTTCATCGCTCCGGCCGATGTCCCGGATATGCCCGCAATCTGAAACCATGGTTCTTCGAGAAGCCGATCCAGGACACCCCACGTGAACGCACCGTGCGATCCCCCACCTTGAAGCGCCAGGTCTACGAGCACGGGGCTGCGGTTCATGAATCCATGCTCACCAGCACGCGAGACGCTCATTATGTCGCAGTTTAGCCGAACATGCGAGACAAAGTTGCGGTCGCTGCGCAATTCCGACGGCGAACTTCGAACGATATTATCTCAACTCGAAGCGAAGCGAACCGATCGCTTCAGTGCCGCCACAGGCCACGTTTCTTAAAAGGCGACATCCATAGGGTGGCAGGCGTAGAGTGTGCCCCTCGCGGAGGATCGCAGATGGACCTTCAGAAGATCATGGCGAAGGCAAGAGACATCGCCAGGAGAAGCGGCTCGATCACGACCGAGCAGCTGAACGGGATGTGCCCCAACAATATGGAGCCCGAAGATATCGCGGCTCTGTTTGCGGCTCTGCGGACTGAGGGGATTCGTCTCAAGGACGACGACGCAGAAAAGTAGGAGCCCAAAGTAGGAGCCACTGTGCTTTGACGCCACAGCAAGACAATCGATCGCTGCGATCGAAACGCTGGCCGAGTTCGGATAGTGGCGGATTGGCCATCTGGCGGCATTGCAGCTATGATCCGCTGGAGCTTGACGTGTCCTTCTGCCCCGAGATTCAAGAAGATCAGAGGAGGAATAGGAATGTCGGTCGCCTGCAAGTTCGAACGCAGCATCCTCAGCCACGAAGAATATGAAGCAATCCGCCTGACGCATCATCCGGCCATCTACGGCGTCGAGGTGAGCGAGCTCGAGGCCATGCGACCCCGCTTGCGCAAGATGCGCGACAAGGAGCGAACGGTCGGCCGACAAAAGCAGCGAGAGAGCCGCGGAAAGGCCGAGGCTCGCGGCACGAGCTTTCCAGGAACCGCCAAGCATGCGTCAGAGCGTAAGCAGGTGTTCGCGGCGGCGCTGAAACGGGTCAACACGGAGCTGAGGCGTCAGCACAATCTGGCAGCCCGGACCGCGCATGTCGAAGCTGCGCGAAAGGCCCTCGCACTGCACCGGGCCGCGAACTTCACGACGCGTCCCTCGGCTGGAGCCACCGCGGGCGAAGGCATGGCGCCGAAGCCGAGCGAACGCCGACGAAAGATCATTGCAGGCGCAAAGATCGGACGCGTATCGCAAGCGACAAAGGTCGCTCAAGCCGTCCGCGACGCGCGCGGTGCATGATCCCGGGCAAACAAGCGGCTGATTGATTCCGGCGCGGCATCGGCATCCCGCGGCATACGCCAGCCGTCGCGGTTGCGCGCGGCCTGTCGCAGCTGAAGCGGACAGCGCGCGGCGTGTCAGCGGCATTGGTCAATGCCGCTGACCTGGTCGGGATCGCTCCAATCCTCGCCCGCGCTTTCCGGCTTGATGTACATCAATGTTGCGACCGCCATCACAGGTGACGCTGCCCATATTTTTTTGAATCGGGAGCGTCGCCATGCATTGCCCCAAAGCTGTGTCAGCTCTTACGCTTGGATTGCTCATCTCCACGTCGGCGCTAGCCCAGCAAGGCACCGGTACACCGGGCTCGCCCAGCGCCACGACAGCAATCGACGGAAGGCAGCTTCCGCCACCCGATCCCAAGTTCGGCGGCATCATCAAGGACGGCGCCCTGCAGTCGAAGCCGTGGTGGCCGTCGCGCATCGTCCCGCCCAAGGACGCACCGAACGTGCTCCTGATCATCACCGACGACGCCGGCTTCGGCGTGCCCAGCACCTTTGGCGGCGTCATCCCGACGCCGGCGATGGACCGCATCGCCAATGACGGCCTGCGCTACAACCGCGTCTTCTCCACCGCGCTTTGCTCACCGACCCGCGCGGCGCTGATCACCGGACGCAATCACCATTCGGCGGGCTTCGGCGTGGTCTCCGAGCAGTCGACCGGCTTCCCGGGCTACAACAGCATTATCGGCAAGGATAAGGCCACAATCGGTCGGATCCTGCTCGACAACGGCTACGGCACTTCGTGGTTCGGTAAGGAGCACAACACGCCAGCCTTTGCCGCGAGCCAGGTCGGCCCGTTCGACCAGTGGCCGGTCGGTATGGGCTTCGAGTATTTCTATGGCTTCGTCGGCGGCGACGCCAACCAGTGGGAGCCCAACCTCTTCCGCAACACGACGCAGATATATCCGTTCCAGGGCAAGCCGCCCGGCACCTGGAACCTGGTCACCGCGATGGCGGACGACGCCATCGATTGGATGACGCGGATGCACCAGACCGATCCGTCGAAACCGCTCTTCATCAAATACGCGCCCGGCGCCACCCACGCGCCGCATCACCCCACCAAGGAGTGGGTCGACAAGATCAGCGCGATGCATCTGTTCGACGATGGCTACGAGAAGCTGCGCGAGCGCATCCTCGAGAACCAGAAGCGTCTCGGCGTCGTTCCCAGGAACACCAGGCTCGCACCATGGCCCAAGGAGATGCTGAAGCCGTGGGACCAGTTGAGCCCCGTGGAGAAGAAGCTCTTCATCCGCCAGGTCGAGGTCTTTGCCGCCTACGCCGCCTACAGCGACCACGAGATTGGCCGCGTGATCCAGCAATTCCAGGATCTCGGCCGGCTCGACAATACGCTCGTCATCTACATCAACGGCGACAACGGCACCAGCGCCGAAGGCGGACCGCTCGGCACGCCGAACGAGGTTGCGTTCTTCAACGGCCTGAACGAGCTGCCGGCAGACGTGCAGATGAAGTTCTACGATGTTTGGGGCACTGAACAGACCTACAACCACATGTCCGCCGGCTGGTCGTGGGCATTCGACACCCCGTTCGACTGGTTCAAGCAGAACGCGTCCAGGCTCGGCGGCATCAACCAGAACATGGTGGTGTCGTGGCCGGCACGCATCAAGGACAAGGGAGCCTTGCGCGAGCAGTTCGTGCATGTGATCGACGTCGTCCCCACGGTCCTCGAGGCGGCCGGCATCCGCGCGCCCGAAGTTGTCGACGGCATCAAGCAGGCTCCGATCGAAGGCACGAGCTTCGCCTACACGTTCGACGCGGCGAACGCGAAGACCTCCTCGCGCCACAAGACCCAGTACTTCGAGATGTTCGGCCAATGGGCTCTCTATGACGACGGCTGGATGCTCTCCACCAAAGTCAACCGCGCGCCCTGGCAGACGTTCGGTCCGGCGAACCCGGATCCGCTCAACAATCAGGTCTTCCAGCTCTACAATCTGAACAACGACTTCAGCCAGACCGAGGACATCGCGGCGCAGAACCCGCAGAAGGTCAAGGCGATGCGGCAGAAGTTCGTTTCCGAAGCCAGGAAGTACCAAGTCTTCCCGCTTGATGCTTCAGTCGCGGCCCGCATCGTGGCACCGCGCCCGAACATCACCGCCGGCCGCAAGGAGTTCGTGTACACGCGGCCGATGACGGGATTGCCGCAGGGGGATTCGCCCGCGCTGCTCAATACCTCGTACACGATCACCGCGGACATTGATGTGCCGCAGGGCGGCGCCGAAGGCATGATCTTGACTTCGGGAGGCCGCTTCGCCGGCTATGGCTTCTACCTGCTGCAGGGCAAACCGGTCTTCCTCTGGAACATGGTCGATCTCGAACGCATCAGGTGGGAGGGCCCTGATGCGCTGTCGCCGGGCCAACACACGGTTGAGTTCGATTTCAAATACGACGGCATTGGTGCCGGCACGCTCGCGTACAACGATTTCAGCGGCCTCGCTCAGCCCGGCACCGGCACGCTGAAGGTCGACGGCAAGGCGGTTGCCAGCCAGAAGATGGAGAAGACGCTGCCGATGATCCTCCAGTGGGATGAGAGCTTCGACATCGGCTCCGACACGCTCACGGGCGTGAACGATGCAGACTACAAGCCTCCATTCCCGTTGACGGCCAAGCTCAACAAACTCACGATCAAGGTCGACCGGCCGCAACTCACGCCCGCGGACATCAAGAAACTGCAGGCGGCGATGCAGGAAAAGGCCAACGCCGACTGATCGCAGGGCATGCGTGCGGGCCGCGCCACATGGCGAAGAGCCCGCACCTTCTGTCCACGACGCCGCGGCGTTTTCGAGAGCAATGCGCCGCGAAGCTCGGGATGCCGGGTGCGATGTTTGGCATCGCCCCGGCTAGGCGGCAATCTCCATGAGCATCGCCATCAGCGCCTCCGGCGCGGTGACGTTCGGCGAGTGGCTGGCGTCGATCTCGAAATAGCGCCAGCCGGCTTCGTGCCTGATGCGCCGGGCGAACTGGCCGAACGTGTCGGCCTGCGTCGTGCGGGTGGCGTAGATGTAGCTGCGCGGCAGGCTGGTCTCGCCGTGCTTCAACCGCAATTTCTGCTCGAAGCATTTGATCGGCATGTCGACGCGCCGCGCGCTCAGCCATGCGACGTCAGCGGGCGACGTGTCCGGCGGCACCGGCATCGGCGGAATACGCCAGCCGTCGCCGTCGCTCGCGAACTCACGCATGGTCTCGATCGCCGATTCGTTGAGATCGAACAGCGACTGGCCGTCGCGCGGCACGAAGGCGTCGATATAGATCATCTGCGCGATGCGCTCGCGCACCCGGTCGGCGACGCCGGTCGCGACCATGCCGCCATAGGAGTGCCCGATCAGCACGATGTCGTGCAGGTCCTCGTAACTGATGACGCTGAGCACATCCTGGATATGCGCCTCGAGGTCGAGTCCTTGATGCGCAAGATGCGCGCGCTCGCCAAGCCCGGTGTAGCTCGGCGTGACCAGCCGATGTCCGGCGGCTTGCATCAGGGGATGCATCTTCTTCCATGCCCAGCCTGCCGACCAGGCGCCGTGACAGACCAGAAAGGTTTTTTGCGAGTTCGCCGTCATGGGATGCTTCCGTTCCGATTATCGTTGATGAGCCGGGATTTTGAAGTGTACCGACAGCTGGCGTCGTGTAAACGTCCCGGCAACGATCATAAGAACGAGATGAGGATGACCCCGGCAAGCTATGCGATCCTGTTCTTCGGCGCGCTTGCCGGCGGTTTCGTCTCCGGCCTTGCCGGCTTCGGCACGGCGCTGATGGCGCTCGGCATCTGGCTCTATGTGCTGCCGCCGACACTCGCGGTGCCGCTGGTGCTGGTCTGCTCGGTCATCGCGCAGCTCTCGACGCTGCCGTCGATCTGGAAGAGCATCGATTTCCGCCTGGTCTGGCCGTTCGTCATCGCAGGCCTCGCGGGCGTGCCGATCGGCATCCTGCTGATCGCGCGGGCCGACCCCGAGGTCTTCAAGCTGACGATCGGCGTCTTCCTGCTGGTGTTTCCGACCGCGTTGTTCCTGCAACGCAAGCCGATGTCGATCGCCTTCGGCGGCAAATGGGCCGACGGCGCGATCGGATTTGCCGGCGGCATCCTCGGCGGCCTCGCCGGACTGTCCGGCCCGCTGCCGATTCTGTGGGCCAGCGTGCGCGGCTGGGGCAAGCAGCAGCGCCGCGGCGTGTTCCAGATCTTCAACTTCACAATCCTGGCGGCCGCGCTTTGCGTGCAGATCGCAAGCGGCCTGGTGAAGCCCGAGCTGATCTGGCTGGTGGCGTGCGCGTTTCCGGGGACGCTGCTCGGCGCCTGGCTCGGCGCGCGGCTCTATCACGCGCTCAGCGACCGCAATTTCTCCGACGTCGTGCTGCTGTTGCTGTTCCTGTCCGGCGTCGCGCTGGTGTGGAACGGGCTGGCGCCGAAATAGCGCGGGCGCTGCGAGAGCGTCGGTTCTGATCCAATCAGAACCGACGCTCCAGCCATGCGCCATCTCACTCCGCCGCGGCTTGGCCGAACTCGGTCGCCTGGCGCTCGAACAGACCGCGATAGATGCCGCCGGGACGCGCGGCCAGCACCTCATGCGTGCCCTGCTCGACGATCTCGCCGCGGTCGAACACCAGGATGCGATCCATGCTGCGCACGGTCGACAGCCGGTGCGCGATCACGATCGAGGTGCGGCCCTTCATCAGCCGTTCCATCGCCTGCTGGATCAGCGCCTCGGATTCCGAATCGAGGCTCGAGGTCGCCTCGTCCAGGATCAGGATCGGCGCGTCCGCCAGGAAGGCGCGTGCCAGCGCCACGCGCTGCCGCTCGCCGCCCGACAGCTTGACGCCGCGCTCGCCCACCAGCGTGCCGTAACCCTTCGGCAGCCGCATGATGAAGTCGTGCGCATTGGCAAGCCGCGCCGCCTGCTCGATCGCCTCCATGCCGGCGCCCGGCCGGCCATAGGCGATGTTCTCCGCCAGCGTGCGGTGGAACAGGATCGGCTCCTGCTGCACGATCGCGATCTGGCTGCGCAGCGATTGCTGCGTCGCCCTGGCGATGTCCTGACCGTCGATCAGGATCCGGCCGCCGGAGACGTCGTAGAGCCGCTGCACCAGCTTGACGAAGGTCGTCTTGCCGGAGCCGGAGCGCCCGACCAGGCCGACGCGCTCGCCGGCGTCGATGTCGACCGACAGCCCGTCATAGAGCGGCCGGCGATGTCCGCCATAGTGGAACGTGACGTCGTCGAACACGATGCGGCCGCCCTGGATGTCGATCGTCCCAGCATCATCCGCATCGACAATGCCGAGCGGCTCGCCATGGATCTGCACCAGTTCCTCCATGTCGTTCACCGAACGCTGCAGGTTGTTGATGTGCATGCCGACATCGCGCAGATAGGCGTGGATGATGTAGTAGCTGGTCAGCACATAGGTGACGTCGCCCGGCGTGGCACGGCCCTGCGCCCACAGCAGGATCGCACCGCCGATCACCGAGGCGCGGAAGCACAGCAGCACCACGAGCTGCGCCGTCGAGGTATGGTTGTAACGGAACCAGGTCCGCCGCACCCGCCGGCGCCAGCGGCTGATGACGCCGTCGAGCCGCATGTCCTCGCGCGTCTCCGCACCGAACGACTTCACCACCGCGTTGCAGGTCAAGGCGTCGGCCAGCGTGCCGCCGACCTTGGTGTCCCACGCATTGGAAACGCGCGCGGCAGGCGCCACGTAGCGCACCTGGAACACCATGGTCATCGCGACATAGATCACCGAGCCGACCGCGATCACCGCGCCGAGCTGCGGCCAATGCACGCCGAGCAGGATCATCGAGCCGACCAGCACCACGACCGACGGCAGCAGCGCCATCAGGATGGTGTCGTTCAGCAAATCGAGCGCCCACATGCCGCGCGTGATCTTGCGCACGGTGGAGCCGGCGAACGAATTGGCGTGCCAGTCGGTCGAGAAGCGCTGCACCCGCATGAAGGCCTGCTGCCCGACATCGGACATCGTCTTCAGCGTGAACGGCACGATGGTCTGGATGCCGACCAGCCGCAGCACCAGCGACAGCGCGCCGAGGCCGACGATGGCGCCGAACGCCAGCATCGCCGCATGGCGCGCGGCCGCATCGGTGGCGCCCGCGGTCAGCGCGTCGACCAGATGGCCGGAAAACACCGGCATGAACAGGTCGGCGGCGGTTGCGCCGAGGAATCCGGCCGTCACCGCGGAGGCACGCAGCGGCTGTTCCAGCCAATGGCGGAAGACAAAGGGAAGCACGATCCGGATCGCGGCCGGCCGCTTGGTCGTCAGAGAGGTCATGGCACATTCCGGCCACGCTTTTGCAGCGCGTGCCGGCTCCATCTGAGGCGACGTGCGGGCAGAATCCGGCCGCGAGCGCCGCTGGAAATTGTCGATAAATTGTTGGGACGTTTTGATGATCGGGGATCAGGCCCGATCAGCGCCGGGAGCTAACGCGTAAAGGCGTCCAGCACCGTCGAACGCGGGCGCGCGATCTGCGAAATAAGCGACTTCATGCGCATCTCCCCGGTTCGAGTAAGGAAGCGCTGCTTATAAATGCATCACGCGTGATTGGCAAGGTAACATCGGCGTGAGTGCGTCAATGTGTCGGCGATATCAGCTATTCACGCGACCGGGCGCAGCCCGCGCGCCGATGCGATGCACTCAGCCCGGCGACAACGGCACACGTTCGTAGCCCGGATGAGCGAAGCGATATCCGGGGCCGCGTCACGCTCAGTGATGAACTGCTGAGATCGGTCCCGCATGTCGCTTCGCTCATGCGGGCTACGAAGAACAAATGACACCACCTAATGCGCGTCGCCGCCGCTCGCGGTCATCGACGGCGGCTTGTTGACGAACAGCACCAGAAGGCTGAGCGCGACATAGAACAGCGACAGCATGAAGAAGGCATCGCCATAGCCCATCACCGCTGCCTGACGGTGCACGATCTGCGAGAGCTGCTTCATCGCCATGACGGCGGAATCGCCCATGCCCTGCATGCGCTGGGTGAACATGTTGAGGGTCTCGACCGCGGTGGTGTTGCCCCAGGTCACGCGGTCATGCAGCCGCGAGATGTGCAGATCGGTGCGGTCGTTGAGCACCTCGTTGATGACGGCGAGCCCCACCGCGCCGCCGAGGTTGCGCATCAGATTGAACAGGCCGGAAGCGTTCTTGACGCGATCCTGCGGCAACGTCGCGAGCGCGATGTTGTTGGTCGGCACCATCGCGCACATCATGCCGATGCCGCGCAGGATCTGCGGCAGCAGCAGCTCGTAGAAATCATAGTCGCGGGTGATCCAGGTCATCTGCCAGGAGCCGAGCGCGAAGGTCACGAGGCCGACGGCGATGATGTAGCGCAAATCGACCTTCTGCATCAGCCGCCCGACCACCGGCGCCATGAAGAACATGGTGACGCCGGAGACGAACATGGTCTCTCCGATCATCAGCGCGCTGTAGCCGCGAACCTCCGCGAGATAGCGCGGATAGACATAAGTCAGGCCATAGAGCCCGATGCCGATGCAGAACTGCAGCACGCAGCCGACCGCGAAGTTGCGGTTACTGAAGGCGTAGAGATCGACGATCGGCTCCTCCGCGGTCAAGACGCGCCAGAAGAACGCGACCGCCGAGACGAAGCCGATCGCGGCGCAGACCGCGACCGAGGTGTCCTGCAGCCACTCATATTGCGGACCCTCCTCCAGCACATATTCGAGCGAGCCGAGGAAGCCGGCCATGAAGATCAGGCCCCACCAGTCGAAGCGCTCGAGCAGCGCGAAGTTCGGCTGGTCGAAATCGACCAGCGCCAGCACGCCTGCCGTGATGATGACGCCGGGGACGATGTTGATGAAGAACAGCCAGTGCCACGACATCAGGTCGGTGATGTAGCCACCGACGGTTGGGCCAACGGTCGGCGCCAGCGTCGCGACGAGGCCGATGATCGGCGCCACGATGTGGAACTTGGTGCGCGGGAAGATCGTGTAGGCCGAGGCGAACACCGTCGGGATCATGCCGGCGCCGAGAAAGCCCTGCAGCGCGCGCCACAGGATCATCTGCTCGATCGAGGAGGCGAAGCCGCACAGCAGGCTCGAGGCGGTGAAGCCGAACGCCGAGATCGCAAACAACAGCCGCGTGCCGAGCGCGCGCGACAGGAATCCGGACAAGGGAATCGCGATCACTTCGGCGATCAGATAGGCGGTCTGCACCCACGACACTTCGGTCGAAGATGCCGACAGGCCGGCCTGGATCTCGGACAGCGAGGCCGAGACGATCTGGATGTCGAGGATCGACATGAACATGCCGAACACCATGATGATGAAGGCAACCAGCCGCTTCGGCTGGATGCGCTCGGACTCCGAGGCGCCGGTCATCATCGAGGGCGAAGCAGTGGTCGTATCAGCCATGGGCTCATCGGCTCCGAGCCTCGGACTCTGTCCGAAGCTTCAAGACATCACTGCGGATGGATCATCAGCGGTGCGTCGAGATCGGTTTCGGCGTCGGCATCGGCCGCGCCCTCGCGGGTGTCGACGGTGGTGTAGACCGACATGCCGGCGCGCAAGAGGCCCTGCCTGGCGACGCTGGCAGGCACGCGGATGCGGACCGGCAGGCGCTGCACGATCTTGGTGAAGTTGCCGGTGGCGTTGTCGGGCGGCAGCAGCGTGAACACCGAGCCCGCCGCCGGCGAAATGCTGTCGACGAGGCCGGTGAACTTGCGGAAGCCGTAGGCGTCGACCTTGATCGTCACCCGCTGTCCGGTGCGGATGCGCTTGAGCTGGGTCTCTTTATAGTTGGCGTCGATGTAGACGCCGTCGAGCGGCACCACATTGCCGAGCCGCTGGCCGACATTGATGTAGTCGCCGGTGTTGACCAGGCGGTTGGAGAAGGTGCCGTCGACCGGCGCGCGGACGTTCGTGAATTCGAGATCGCGCTCGGCCTTGGCGAGCTGGGTCTGCAATTCGGCGAGCTGGGCGCGGGCCTCGGCCTGCTGCGCCTTGGTCACCTCGACATTGTCCTTGGCCGCATCATAGGCCGCCTGCGCGGATCGCACGCTGGCCGCGCCCTGATCGCGGCCGGCCTCCGAGACCTCAAAGGTGGCACGCGAAGCAAAACCCTTGGTGCTGAGCGCCTGCTGGCGGTCGAAATCGAGATCGGCGCGCTTCAGACCGGCCTGGGCGGACACGAGCTGGGCCTGCGCCTGCTCGACCGAGCTCGCCGCCGCGGCAACCTGGCGGCCGATGCGCTCGATCGTCGCCTGCTGGGTCGCGATCCGGGTGCGCGCGGCGTCAACCGCGATACGGTAGTCGCCGTCATCGATCCGGAAGATCACGTCGCCTGCGCGCACCAGCGCGTTGTCGCCGGGCAGGATCGCCGCGATATGGCCCGCGACGCGCGCGCCGAGCATGGAGTTGTTGGCGCGGACATAGGCATCGTCGGTCGAGACGTAGAAGCGCCCGACCATCAGGTAATAGGCGGCATAGCCCGCGGCAGCGAGCGCGAGCAGGCCGACCACGCCCATCATCACGAATTTGCGCTTGCCGGATTTCGGCGCCGGCGCCGCAGCGGGCGAAGCCGCGGGCTGCTCGGGCGCAGACGCGGGCGGCGCCTCCGCGGGACGCTTGGCTTCTTCAGCCCGGCCCTGCTCGCCGAGATCGGCGGATGCATCGCGCGCGATCGCGTCCTCGGCCATCTCAGGCTCGGAACGAACAATGCGTGCAGCCTGATCCCGTGTTGCGGCCATGGCCGAGGCTCCCCACAAAAATCTTGACGCGCGCGATGGCGGAATAAGGGCCGTGCGGCGCATCGTCACTCCCAAGATACCATTGACCGAACGGTTCGGTCAATCTATATTCCCGCCCGCTAGATTATAAAGCTTCGATTCTTCCCTTTCCTACTTTGGGTTGAGTTCTTTCCCGAGAAGCTAAATCAATGGTTGCAGCGCCCCGAACCTCCCTCCAGTCCGTCGGCGAGGAGGAATCGTCGAAACGCCGCCAGATCCTGGACGGCGCCCGTAAGGTATTCCTGGAGCTCGGCTTTGACGGCGCGAGCATGGGCGAGATCGCGCGCGCTGCCGGCGTCTCCAAGGGCACGCTCTACGTCTATTTCCCCGACAAGGCCGGGCTGTTCGCGGCGATCGTCGAGGAGGAAAAGCTCGAGCAGGGCAAGGTCGCCTTCAATTTCGATCCGGCGCGCGACGTCGACACCACCCTCCCCGAATTCGGCCGCGCCTATGTCGCGGTGTTGTGCCGGCCCGGCGGCGGCTCGGCGATCCGCACCGTGATGGCGATCGCCGAGCGGATGCCCGAGCTCGGCAGCCGGTTCTACACCCACGTCATCGCCCACACCGTCGACCGCTTCGCCGCCTATCTCGAGGCGCGCGCCGCGCTCGGCGAGCTGGTGATCGACGACTACCAGCTCGCGGCCTGGCAATTCATGCAGATGTGCCAGGCGACGCTGTTCCAGGCATTCATCTTCCAGGCCAGGCCGTCGCCCTCGCCGGAGCGGATCGCAACCGTCGTCGACAGCGCGACGCGCGTGTTCTTCGCGGCGTACCGGCCGAAGGCCGGGTGAGATCGACGTCTCATCGCGGACCAGCGCGCTCTTCATCCCGTCATGCTGAGGTGCTCGCGTAGCGAGCCTCGAAGCATGCGCGGCCCGGCTGGTGGCCGTCGTACTTGGAGACGGCCGAAGAGTTTATCATCGGGCCGCGCTTTGCGCGGACCCGTTGGCAGCCTCATCAACATGACGGACGTAGGTTCTTTAGATTGTCACGGGGGGTATTGTTCTCCAGCCGTCGATGTGCACGATCAATAACTCCAGCACGACGAGGCGATCGACCATGAACGACCTCACCATCCGACAGATGCAGCCGGACGAGATCGCGCTCGCGGTGGACTGGGCCGCCGGGGAGGGATGGAATCCCGGTCTCGCCGATGCGCCCTGCTTTGCCGCCGAGGACCCGCAGGGCTTCTTCATCGGCGAGCTCGATGGCGCGCCTGCCGCGGTGATCTCCTGCGTCAATTACGGCGCGCAATTTTCCTTTCTGGGCTTCTACATCGTGCGTCCGGATCTGCGCGGCCGCGGCCATGGCCTGAATATCTGGAATGCGGCCATCGCGCATGCGCGCCCGCGCGTGATCGGGCTCGATGGCGTGGTGGCGCAACAGGCGAACTACCAGAAGTCCGGCTTCGCGCTCGCCTACGCCAATGTGCGCTATGGCGGCACTGTCGCCGCACCATCCGCGCCGAGCGACGGCACCGTCGCGCTGACCGATCTGCCGATGGCGCTGATCGAGGCCGATGACGCCACGGTGTTTCCCGCACCGCGGCCGGCCTTCCTGCGCGCCTGGATCAACACGTCAGGACATGTCGGGCGCGCGCTGATGCGCGACGGCAGGCTGGCCGGCTGGGGCGTGATCCGCCCCTGCCGGACCGGCCGCAAGATCGGTCCGCTGGTTGCCGATGACCGTGCCGGTGCCGAGGCCGTTGTCGCGGCATTGCTCGCGAGCGCGGGCAGCGGCGAGGTCTTCCTCGATGTCCCCGCGGTCAACCGCGACGCCGTCGCGCTGGCGCAAGACCTCGGGCTGTCACCGGTGTTCGAGACCGCGCGGATGTATACCGGCACGATCCCGCCACTCCGGATCGATCGCGTGTTCGGCGTCACGACGTTCGAGCTCGGTTAGCGCGAGATATTTCGGGATATTAGAAATATATCCGTGAGTTGCCCGACGTGTCAAGTGGCTAGGTCGAACGCCTGCCACCGCCGGCTCCTTTGCATGGGGTTGTTTTCGATATTTTCGCAACGCGCCTCCCCCGCAAGTGCCCGCAAGCGGGAGAGGGAGCGCGGCTGCAATTCAAACCCGAGCTAGTTCGCCGCCGCGTTGACCTCCGGCGTAGCGACGTTGTCCTGCTCGACCTCCTCGGGCAGGCCGGCGAAGCGCCGCAGCGCCTTCGCCATCTTCACGCGGCCGGCAACGCCGGTGATGATGACGTCGACCATCACGAACGACGAGTGGAAGTGGCCCTGCGCCTTGAGCTGCTCGACCTTGACGCCGGCCTTGGCGAGTGCGTCGCCATAGGCGATGCCCTCGTCGCGCAGCGGATCGAACTCGCTGGTCGCGATGAACGCCGGCGGAAGGCCTTCGAGCTTGCCGCGCAGCGGCGCGACGCGCGGGTCGGTGCGGTCGGCCGGCGAGCAGTACAGGTCCCAGAACCAGTACATCAGCCCGCGGGTCAGGAAATAGCCGGTCGCGTTGTCGACATAGGACGGCCGGTCGAACGTGGAATCGGTGACCGGACAGATCAGGAGCTGGCCCGCGATCTCGGGCCCGCCGCGATCGCGCGCCAGCTGGCAGGTGACGGCCGCGATGTTGCCGCCGGCGCTCCAGCCCGCGACCAGCAGCGGCCCTGCCCTGCCGCCGAGCTCGGCGCTATGGGCCGCGATCCAGCGCGTCGCGGCAAAACCGTCCTCGGCCGCGGCCGGGAAGCGATGCTCGGGCGCGTGGCGATAGCCGACGCTGACGACGACCATGCCGGCGCGCCGGCACAGGTCGCGGCAGAACGGATCGTCCGACATCTCGTCGCCGAGCACCCAGCCGCCGCCGTGGAAATACACCACGATCGGATGCGGCCCCGGCGTCGCCGGCCGGTACAGCTTGTACGGCAACGGACCGTCCGCGCCCTGCAGCATGCCGCCGCCGACCTCGCCGACCGGACGGCCAAAGGGGCGGCCCTTGTTGAATTCGGTGAGGAAGTCGCGCGCGCCCTGCGCCCCCATCGTCTCGAGCGGCGGCAGGTTCATCTCGCCGAGCAGGTTCAGCACCAGCCGCACATCCGGCTGCAGGCGCACGATCTCGCCGTCATTGCACTGCTCGGCAACGCCGGGACCCGAGAGCTTGAAGCCGAGCATGCCGCGGCCGACCACCTCGTTGCAGATGCTGCGATACGGGCCGACGCCGCCCGTATAAGGCATCACGCCTTGCGGCTTGCCGGGCACGTTGGCGCCCGTGTACCAGGTGTTGGCGAGCCGGTGCAGCGTCAGCGTCGCGCAGTCGGCCATGTGCCGTTCCCAGCCGGCCTGCGCGGTCTCGGTCGCTTCCATCGTGGTGAAGCCGGCGTCGCGCAGCGCGGCGATCCGCTCGACCACCCAATCGACATGCTGCTCGATCGAGACAGCCATGTTCGACAGCACCGACGGGCTGCCGGGGCCGGTGATCATGAACAGATTGGGGAAGCCCGCGACGGTGACGCCGAGATAGGTCTGCGGTCCGTGCGCCCAGACATCCGACAGCGACTTGCCGCCACGGCCGGAGATCGGATGCACCGCCATGATCGCCCCGGTCATCGCGTCGAAGCCGGTGGCGAACACGATGACGTCGACGTCGAACTTGCGTCCGTTGGTGAAGATGCCGCTGGTGGTGATCCCCTTGATCGGCTCCTGCCGCAGATTCACCAGCGTCACGTTGGGACGGTTGTAGGTCGCGTAGTAATTGGTATCGAGGCAGGGACGCTTGGCGCCGAACGGATGATCGTGCGGGGCCAGCGCCGCCGCCGTCTCCGGATCCTTGACCACGGCGCCGATCTTCTCGCGGATCAGGTCGGCGACCAGTCTGTTGCCGTCGACATCGACCGCCTGGTCGGCCCAGAGCTGGGTCAGGATGTGGACGAGGTCGCCCGCTGCCCACGCCTTCTCGAACCGCTCGCGGCGCTCGGCGTCGCTCAATTGCCAGCTCACCACGGTCTGCTGCGGATAGGGCACGCCGGCCATCGACCAGCGCGCCTGGTCGCGATAGGCGGCGCGGTCGCTCTCGAAATAGGTCTTGCGATCCTCCGGCGCCGGGCCGTTGCCCGCAGGCAGCGCGAAGTTCGGCGTGCGCTGGAACACGGTGAGCTGCGCGGCCTGCTCGGCGATCAAGGGAATCGACTGAATGCCCGACGATCCGGTGCCGATCACGGCAACGCGCTTGCCCTTGAGATCGACGCCCTGATGCGGCCAGCGGCCGGTGAAATAGATCTCGCCCTTGAAGTCCTTGACGCCGTCGATCTCCGGCGGCTTCGGCGACGACAGGCAGCCGGTCGCCATGATGTAGTAGCGGCACGAGACGTTGGCGCCGTTGTTGGTCGAGATCTGCCAGCGCGAGGTCGCATCATTCCAGGTCGCCTGCGTGACCTTGGTGCCGAACCTGATGTCGCGACGCAGATCGTAGCGGTCGGCGACGAAGCCGAGATAGCGCAGGATTTCCGGCTGGGTCGCGTATTTCTCCGACCAGGTCCAGGCCTGATCGAGCTCGGGATCGAAGGTGTAGCTGTAGTCGATGGTCTGGATGTCGCAGCGCGCGCCGGGATAACGATTCCAGTACCAGGTGCCGCCGACGTCGGCGCCCTCTTCGAGCGCGATCGCCGAGAAGCCCGCCTTGCGCAACCGATGCAGCAGGTAAAGTCCGGCGAAGCCGGCGCCAACCACCGCAACGTCGACCTGCTGCGTGGTTCCGCTCTGCGTGGAGTCTGAAGCGCGTGCTGCAACTGCTGCGTCTGGCATGCCATTCCTCCGTATGTTTTGATTTGACGGAAGGCTAGCCCTGCGCCTTCAGTTTGTCATCACGACAAACGCAATCAGAGGTCGCCGCAATTGTGACGCCCGCGGCCTGGAGCGCGCCGCGCAGCGCGTAGACGCAACTGGTGACGACGCAACGCGGTACGAACGGCGCCGCACACTTTGATGTCGTCCCGGCGAAAGCCGGGACCCATACTCCGCGGCGGATGTTGTGGACGGGACTCGTCATTTCACCGACCCGCAACGATAACCGTCGGTGGTTATGGGTCCCGGCTTTCGCCGGGACGACACCGAATATTTGGTGCCGCTTGTGAATCACAAGCTCACTTGCTCCTCAGAGTCTGACTATGAGTCAGACCCTGAGGATGACGGGTTAGCAGTTGCCTCAAATCGATCGCATCAGACCGCCGTCGACGCGGATGTTCTGGCCGGTGATGTAGCCCGCGCCGTCGGAGACGAGGAAACTGATGGTGGCGGCGATCTCTTCCGCCTTGCCGTAGCGCTTCATCGGAACGCTGTCGCGGCGCTCGTCGGTTGCCGGGAGGCTGTCGATCCAGCCCGGCAGCACGTTGTTCATGCGCACATTGCTGGCGGCGTAACTGTCGGTGAACAGTTTGGTGAACGCGGCGAGCCCGGCGCGGAACACCGCCGAGGTCGGAAACATCGCGCTCGGCTCGAACGCCCAGGCGGTGGAGATGTTGACGATCGCGCCCGACTTCTGCGCCTGCATGTGAGGCGCGACGAGACGCGTCGGGCGGATCACGTTCATCAGGTAGACGTCGAGACCGGTGTGCCACTGCTCGTCGGTCAGTTCGAGCACACCCGCGCGCGGGCCGTGGCCGGCGCTGTTGACCAGCGCATCGATGCGGCCCCAACGCTCCACCACGCCGTCGACGGCGCGTTTCAGATCATCGTTGGAACGGTTCGAGCCGGTGAAGCCGAGGCCGCCGAGCTCCTTTGCCAGCGCCTCGCCCTTGCCCGACGACGACAGGATCGCAACGCGGAAACCATCGGCCGCGAGGCGCCGCGCCGCCGCCGCTCCCATGCCGCTGCCGCCTGCGGTAACGAGCGCGACCTTCTCCAAAGCCATGACCTGATATCACTTCTTATTGCTTCGTTCGAGGCGACCCTATCACCGCCGATCGCAGCGCGCGACATCGCGCCTGCTTTGCGTCACCGGACGAAATGCGGCATGGTGACCGACATCGTTCTCCGGTACGCAGTATTCACATGACATCCCTCCTTCGACACCTTGTCATCGCCGCCGTGATGCTGTTCGCCGGTCCCGCGCTCGCGCAGACCCGGTCCATCACCGTCGCCTCGACGACATCGACCGAACAGTCCGGCCTGTTCGGCTATCTGCTGCCGCGGTTCTCGGAGACCTCGGGCATTGCCGTGAAGGTGGTCGCGGTCGGCACCGGACAGGCGCTCGACATCGGACGGCGCGGCGATGCCGATGTCGTGTTCGTGCATGATCGCGTGGCCGAAGAGAAATTCCTGGCCGAGGGCTTTGCGACCAAACGATATGACGTGATGTACAACGATTTCGTCATCGTCGGCCCGAAGGCCGATCCGGCGCATATCGCCGGCGACAAGGATGTCGCGGATGCCCTGCGCAAGATCGCTGCGACCAGTTCGGTCTTCATCTCGCGCGGCGACCACTCCGGCACGCACGAGGCCGAGCTGCGACTCTGGAAAGCGGCCGGCGTCGATCTCGGCTCAGCGAAGGGCCAGTGGTATCGCGAGATCGGCCAGGGCATGGGTCCGGCGCTCAACATGGCATCCGCGTCGAATGCCTATGTACTGTCCGACCGCGGCACCTGGCTGTCGTTCAAGAACCGCGGCGAGCTCGCCGTGCTGACCGAAGGCGACCGGCGGCTGTTCAACCAGTACGGCGTGATGCTGGTCAATCCGGCGAAGCATCCGACGGTGAAGGTGGCGGACGGCCAGGCCTTCATCGACTGGCTGATCTCGCAGGCCGGGCAGTCGGCCATCGCCGGCTACAAGGTCGGCGGCGAGCAGCTATTTTTCCCCAACGCCGCGCACTAGCAGAAACGCGATCGTGCTGACGCTGACGCTCAGCGCAAGCAGGATGACGCCGAGCCCGAGGCCGAGCGCCAGCTCGCCCTTGCTGGTCTCGAGCGCGATCGCGGTCGTCATCGTTCGCGTATAGCCGCTGATATTGCCGCCCACGATGATGATGGCGCCGACCTCCGCGATGGCGCGGCCGAAGGCGGCAAGGAACGCGGTGAGCAGCGAGGCGCGGCCGAGCGAGAACACCAGCGCAAGGCTGCGCAGGCGCGACAGACCGTCGGCGCGGATCAAATCGGCATATTCCGCCCACAGCAGCGCGACCGGACGATGCACCAGCGCAACCACGATCGGCGTCGCCAGGATCACCTGCGCCACCACCATCGCCGTCGGCGTGAACAACAGCCCGGCGAAGCCCAGCGGTCCGGATCGCGACAGCAGCAGATAAAGCCCGAGGCCGACCACGACCGGCGGCAGGCCGAGACAGGCATTGGCGAGCACGATCACCACCTGCCGTCCGCGAAACCTCGATATCGCAAGCCAACCGCCGATCGGCGCACCGATCAGAAGCGCGAGCAGGCTCGCCAGCAGGCTGACGCGCAACGACAATGCGACGATCCCAAGCAGGACCGGATCGCGACCGGCTATCAGCGATGCCGCCGCCGTGATCGACTGTGCGAAATCATTCATGCCGGCACGTTTTGCCCGCACAACGTGCGCATCGTCAAATCGCAGGAACGATCCGTCGCTCAGGCCGGCGCGCCGTTCTTGAGCAGCTTGGCCACGGCCGCGACCAGTTCGTCGGGCGAGAACGGCTTGTTCAGCAGCACGCTGTCCGGGACGCCCCGGGTCGGCCACTCGTCGCCGCCGCCGCCGGTGATGTAGAGCACCGGGAATGACGGGTCGATCTCGCGGGCGCCGCGCGCCACGCGCCAGCCGTCGAGCCGGCCGAGCAGGCGGATGTCGGTGACCAGTGCTGAGTATTTGGTGCGGAACGCCTTCAGCAGCGTCAACGCTTCCTCGCCCGAGCCCGCGATCGCCGGCTCATAGCCGCCGTCCCTCAGGGCGTCCTCTACCATCATCTGAAGATCACGATCGTCTTCGATGACGAGAATGATCGGCGCGTCTTGCAAAGCTATCCCCCAGAAATCAGCCGGGTGCGCCCGGCTCCGAAGCATATGCAGCATAAAAGTGGCTACCGTTTGCACGGTGTCACCCAGTAAAAATACGGGTATCAGACGCGTCCCTATTCGTCGGCGAATTCGTCTTCTTCGTTGACCCCCGCCTTACCTCGCGGGGCCGGCTTTCTGCCGCCGAGCGATCCTGTGACATAAGGTTCGCGCGTTGCATAGGGGTTACGGCCGCCGGCACGCGCCGCGACCTCCTCGCCCGAGACGGCGGCGGGCTGGCAGATCAGACGCCGGCTGGCCCGGCGCATCAGATCCACATGGATGTGGTCGTAGTGATAGACGTTGGACCCCGGCGCCAGCACCGTGGTGAATTGCTGGCAGGCGGCGGCCTGGACATCGCGCAGAAAGCCCTGCTCCTCCGGCAGGCCCCTCCAGCCATCCTTCACGGTGATGCGGCGACCGTCAGCCAGCGTGAAGGCTGCGATGTCGAGCGCATTGCCGAAGGCGTGCTCGGAAATATGCGCGTGCGAATTGCCGTTCATGCCGCGGCAGGAATAGGCCGAAATCTGCTTGATCTCGACGACGCGCGCGCCGAACCAGCGCTGCGCCGCCGGCTGCACGGAATCGGCGAGCCAGCGCTCGAGCACCGAGACGATCGGGCACGCCAGCGTTGCCGCCGGCTTCACTGCGACCGGGCCGACCGTCACCACCGGATTGCCGCCCGAGGGACCGAGCCGCGGCGGCGGTGGCGCGCCGGGCGGCTGCTGGGAATACGGTGCCGGTGAATAGGGCGCGGCCGCACTGTCGCGCTGCGGA
This sequence comes from Bradyrhizobium australafricanum, assembly GCF_020329495.1. NCBI lineage: Bacteria > Pseudomonadati > Pseudomonadota > Alphaproteobacteria > Hyphomicrobiales > Nitrobacteraceae > Bradyrhizobium > Bradyrhizobium australafricanum. The sequence continues at coordinate 160,922 of NZ_JAGKJL010000007.1, forward strand.
TTGGATGGCAGGCCGGGATAATAAGGTCGCTCGCCCCTGGCGTCGGGCGAGCCTTCCGGCGGCAAATCGATCTCGTCCTGCTGCGGCGGAACGCCGGGCGCCGACAGCGAGACCGGCCCATTCTGACGGCTGCCATAGCCCGGCTCGTTGCCATAGCTCGGCTGGCCGACGGCCTGATTGGAATACGGCGCCTGCGCGGGCGGCGGAGGCAGCTGGCGGTTGATCGGCCAGCGCGGCTGGTTGCCGACTGATGCCGGCGGGCGCAGGCTGTCGTCGGCAAATCCGTAAGCCGAACTGGCTTCACCGAGTGCGGCGACCTTGAGCGGGAACTCGGCGCCGCAGACGCCGGGACCGGAGATCGGATCGATGCGGACGAGGTCGGCGCTCTCCTTGACCGCGCCCGACTTCAGGCATGCGGCCTCGGCCTCGGCCCGCCACGGTTCGCGCTCGGCGGTCTGAAACAGACCGCGACCGCAACCAGCAAGCGACACAAGGACAAGGGAGCCGACGAGATACAAACGAACTCCACGCGTCATGGCGCGGAGGTTCTGCGAATTTGATTAAAGACTCTTCAACGCATTTCGATGCGTTGTTTTCAGCTGTCCTTAACCATGCAGCGGAACCCGGCAGGGCAACACGCGCCCTGCCGAGATGATGTCATCACCACGTGTAGCGAACGACACCCTTGCCGCCATAGGACGACGTGACGTCGGAGAACTCGCCCTCGAAGGTAAGCGCCGCCGACCAGCCGCTGGTCCAGTTCATCGCCGCGCTCGCGGTGGTGAGCACCGCATCGCTCGCCGGCGCCGCACCGTTGACCACGAAGGACGCGCCCGGCAGCGTCTGGAATGTCGCGGCAACGCTGCGATCGGTGTTGTAGTCGTGCGCCCAGGCAAGGCGGCCGCGCAGGCTGAGAACGCCATCCTGCAACGCGATCGAGCGATCGCTGCGGAGGCCGAGTTCGCTGCGCGTGGCGGTGACGGTCTTGGCGCCATAGGCCACCGCGAACGCGCTCGATCCCGACAGCACCTGCTCGGCATAGGACGACAGATCGTAGGTCGTGAACTGTCCGGCGGCATAGGGCGTCAGCGCCAGCGACCACGGCGTGATGAAGCGATAGCCGCCTTCGATCCGGCCCGACAGCGCATTGGCGTTGAACTGCGCGCGCAGCCGGTCGATGCCGGCGATCGTCACGGTGCGATCAGTGGTGACGTCCTGCCAGCCATAGGCCAGCGCGCCCAGCAGATAGGCCGGCCCGAATCCATGGCGGATGAAGGCGCCGGCCTGGAACAGGTCGGAGCGTCCGCCGCCGAGTGCGTTGGCCACGGTGAAATTGGTGCCGCCGCCGGCGAGCGCAAAGCCCGCAATCGTGTCGGGCGAGATCCGGTAATCGGCGCCGACAGCCACACCGAAAATGCTGCTCGTGGTCGAATTCGATCCGACGGCGGTGCCGCCATCGGTGCTCTGTCCGCCACCGAAGCCCGCCGCCCAGACGCTCCAGCGCTGCTCGAACGTCTGCGGCGGCGGCGCCTTGCGATAGATGGCGGCATAGGCGTCGCGCGCGGCGTTCGCACGCGACATGCCGGTCGACGCGTAGCTCATGGTGTCATCAGCGAATTGCGACGCGCCGCCATTTGCAGGCACGCTGCCGCGCCCTTCGGTGAAGGGGTCCGTCATAACGCCGAGGAACATGTTCATGGCGTCGAACGTGGTCTGCTGCGAGCCGGTACCGAGTTCGCCCGACGCCTGCGTCAGCCCGGCCGGCGTCAGCGCGCCGAACGCGGCGGAAATGCCGCCGCTGCTGTTGAACGAGTTGGCGATCGCATTACCGACCGCGGCCTGATTGCCGCTGAGCCTGGCGGTTGCGGCAAAATTCAGCGCCAAATTGAGATAGACGTTGTTGGCGTCATAGCTCAGGCTGGAGATGAAGTTCGATGGCAAATTGCTGCTGACCGGCCCGGCAAAACTGCCGCTGACACCGCCGGCCGCGTTGAGGATGGTGTACTGCTTCTGGAACGTGGTGCCGGTGAAGGACGCGTTGACCGTGGCGCCGCCGAGCGTTGCCGCACCTGTCACGTTGGTGCGATCGGACGCCGCGGCCGACACCTCGACCAGATAGGTCGATGCGGCGGTGAAGGTAAGGCTGCCCCGCACTGTGAGCGTGCCGATCGAATTGCCCGGCGACAGCGTGCCGCCATTGACCAGGACATTACCGACGCTGCCATTGCCGCCGAGCGTGCCGCCGGCATTGACGATCACGGCATTGCCAAGGGAGCCATTGACCAGCAGCGTCGCGCCGGAGCCGATGTTGGCGCCGTTCTGGTAGCTCTGCGCGTCGGTCACGGTCCAGACGCCGCCCTGCACGTTGAGCACCTCGAAATTGATCACGTTCGAGAGCGTGCCCGCGCCCGGCCCGAACAGATTGAGCGTGTCGGTGCCGACGCCGCCATCGATCCGGCCGGTGATGGTCGAGCCGCCATAGAGATTGAGCGTGTCGTCGCCGCCTTCCATGCTGATCGCGCGGCCGGTATTGCCGATGATGGTGCCGTAGTTGGAGAGCACGTCGGCGCCCTCGCCGGTCTGGATTGCCGCGCCGTCGCCGCGGATGAACCGGGTCGAGCCGGTGCCGGTATAGGTCACGCCGTTGAGCGTACCGACCGAGCCGGTATCGGGCGTGCCGTTCTGCAGCAGCGTGACGCCGTTGGGATCGGGAATCGTGCCGTTGCCGATGATGGTGCCGTAGTTGACGATCCTGTCGTTGTCGGCAGCCGTGCCGGTCTTGTTCTCGGAGCGGATCGCGTAGCTGTTGTTGCCGACGATCGTGGCGCCGGCATAGTTGATCAGGTCGAGCGCCGCCGATCCGCTGCGCGAATGGTCCGGATTTGAATCGTTGTTGACGACGATGCCCGCCGCGGCACCGCTGATGGTGCCGTAGTTGCGGATGGTGCCGCCGCCGATCGCAAGGCCTTCGCTGTTGTTGAAGCGGCCGCCGTCATCGGCGCCGGTTGCGCCGGTGCCCTGGACGATGCCGTAATTGGTCAGCGTCAGGACATTGTCGATATCGATGCCGTCGCCATCGCTGCGCGTCGAGACGCCATCGATCGCCCCGGTGATAGTGCCGTAGTTGGTGACGATGGCGTTGCCGCCGCCGACGCCCGCACCGTTGCGGCCGATGATGGTTGCGCCGGCAAAATTGTTGACCGTGATGGTGCCGGCGTCGCCGGCGGTGCCGTTCTTGGCACCCGAGATCAGGCCGCCGGCATAGTTGTTGACGGTGCCGTTGTGGCCGCCCTGAAGATCGATCGCATCGGCGCTGGGCCGGCCGGTTGCGGGATCGATCGTGCCATTGGCGATGATCTGGCCGTAATTGTCGATGGTGAAGTTTTCGCCGGGACGGATCGCATCCGCTTGGCCGCGGTGATCAGGCCGGTCGCGCGGTTGGTGATGTGAACGCTCGCGGCGGTCGAGGTGAGATTGTCGAAGTCGATCGCCTGCCCGGTCGCCGATTTGATGGTGCCGGCATTGTCGACCGAGAACCTGGCCGCGGTCGTGCTGTTGCTGCCCGACGCGCCGTTGATCTGGATGGCGTCGTCCGCCGACTGGATCGTCGCGCCCGCATTGTTGACGACCGACAGCGAGATCACGTTGTTGAGATTGGTGGTGGCGCGGATCGCGCGAGACCCGGCCGTATTGGTCGCGTCGATCATGCCGGAATTGGTGATCGTGGTGGTTCCGCCGCCGATCCGCATTACGTCGCTGCCTGATGACCTGATGGTGCCGCCGCTCTGGTTGGTGATCGAGAACACGGTGGTGTTCGACGTCGCGTTGACGAAGTCGAAGACGCGGCCGTTGCCCGTCGACTGGATGGTGCCGGCATTGTCGACGGTGACCGACCCGCTGCTCAGGCCGCCATTGATCCGGAATGCATCGTTGGACGCGGTGAAGAGCGCGCCGGCATTGTTGATCAGCGTGAGATTGCCGCTGATGGCGCTGCTCGAGGTGTCGATGCCGCGTGAGGTCGCCGAGATGGTGCCGTTGTTGGTGATGACGACGCCGGGCGACGACAGGCCGGTGATCCAGGTGATCGCGGTGCCCGTCACCGACAGGCTGCTGCCGGCGCCGACCGAGCCGGTGTCATTGTTGGAGACGGTCTGCGCCGTCGTGCTGTTCGGAGGAGTGCTGAAGCTTGCGGCCAGTGCCGGACAGGAGAACCCCAACGAAGTCGCAGAAATAGCCAGCGCAAGCCGGCTTGCGCGGCTCAGAAACTCAGATTTCACGTAACGCCCCCAAGTACTTATTACCGGGGTAGAGCCCCGGTCATTGCGGGCGGCAATCTGGGTATGGTTTGTGACAGGCGCACAACAAATGACGATGCTGCCTTGCGGCGCAACGACACAGGGGCGAGAGCAACCGACGGACATCCAAGCGGGTACTGCTATCGGCGCCTGGAACCGGCGCCGCCGCTGAATATATTTGCGGCGCGTCAACGCCTTGATTTGGCGGCCATTTGAGCCGCGCATCGCAATGCGGCATCGCCGCGAATTGCGAGCCTGACAACAAGACTGCCTTTTTCGGCCTGGAACCCCTTGCTAGCTTTGACGTTAATGCGGGCAGCGTTGTGTGAACCGAGGGAGTTTCCCCAATGGATTTCGCGAGTCCTCTGCTGAGCAAGCTGAGCATTGTGGCCGCGTACATCGCGTTAGCCTTCGTCGGCGCCATTATTCTCGGCGTGTTCTAGGACATTCGACAGGCATGAGTTCAGCGCCCGGCGGCCGCCCCCGCCGGCGCTTTGCTGTTTTGCATTCACTCCGCCACAACTACGACTCGACGATCGCAACGAAGGGCCCGAATGCGATGCGGGAGCAGGGCTGCGCCGTGCAACGGCGGGCGAGTTTTGCGAGTCGCCCTTCAGGTAATGGCTTGTATCTGCCCGGCGGTCGCTTCATGTGCGTCGCCGGACCCGCTATAAGAGCCGCATTGTCGAAAATGAATTGAACCTGCGGGCGACCGGCAACCAATGAAGCATTTTCTCACCGCGGCCAGGCTGCTGGCCCTCGATCTCGCCTCGACGCTTGTGTTTCTGGTTCTGTTCCTGCTGACGCACAACACCGCGCTTGCGGTCGGCCTCGGCATCGCATTCGGCGTCGTGCAGATCGGCGTCCAGATGGTGCGCGGCAAACGGATCGACACCATGGAATGGCTCAGCCTGTTCCTGGTTGTCGCCGCCGGCTCCGCCACGCTGCTGACCCACGACCCGCGCTTCGTGCTGTTCAAGCCGAGCGTGATCTACGCCATCGTCGGCGTCGTGATGCTGAAGCCCGGCTGGCTCAACCGCTACCTGCCCGAGATCGCACAGAAGGTCGTGCCCGATGTCGCCGTCAAGGTCGGCTATGCCTGGGCCGCCCTGATGTTCATCTCCGCCGCGGTGAACGCCATCGTCGCGCTGACCTGCGAGATCACGACATGGGCCGTCGTGATGCCGATCTTCGGCATCGTGAGCAAGATCGTGGTGTTCCTCGGCGGCTTTGCCGCGCTCCGCCTGATCGCGAGACGGCGCATCCGCGCCATGCCGGAGACGCAGCGCGAGGCCGTGCTCGCGCTCGAAGGGGCACCGGCGCCAGCTGCGCCGTAACCCCCGACAGGGGTGTGGTCGACGAAACAAACGGCCCGCGCGACGAAACCATTTAGCCATGACGACGAAGAATTGCCGAAACCAAGCCTGCCTAGTGTGCTGAATGCGAAGTTCGTGCGATTTCGCGGCTTCTTTCACGAACTTCGCATTCATAAAGCACACTAGAATCATAAGTTTGCTAGTGTCCTTATCGAATCCGAAGTTCGCTCCGAAGGTGCGGCAAATGATGCGAACTTCGAATTCGGGACACTAGTGATGGCTTCGACAACGCGCTGCTTCGGCGCGATCACAAGGGGGACATGATGGCTTTCACCGCTTCCGCGCTTCGTCACGGCAAACTGCTGGCGGCAACCACGTTCACGCTCGGTCTGCTGACCTCGGCGTCCTATGCGTACACCGACGAGCAGCAGCAGATGTGCACCAGCGACGCCATGCGGCTGTGCAGCTCGGAAATTCCCGACGTCGATCGCGTCAGCGCCTGCATGATCCGTCAGCGCGCGCTGCTCAGCGACGGCTGCAAGGCGGTGTTCCACTACGTGCCGCCGGCGGCTGCTCAACCCGCGAATTATGCGCCCGCGGCCAAGCCGGCGAAACCGCTCAATATCACTCCTCACAAGCGCGGCTAAGCAAAACCCCAACAGCGACCAGGCACCGCGCTTCCGGCAACGGAGCGCGGTGCTTGATCGTTTCGGTCCGCCATGACAACAAGGCACGACCGTTCATCCGGCATTCAGCCTGACGCGGCTCAATTGCCGTCCCCACTGCCTCCCCCGGGAATCGATGGCGATGCGCCGCAGCTTTCTCTTTGCGCTTCTGCTTGGCGCCGGCGTCACGATCGGTTGGCAATCAACGGCCAATGCCGCGCCGGACTTGACGCGGCTCGCACAGGCGCAGCCTGCACAGGCGCCCGCCCCGGCGCCGAGTGCGACGCCGGCTACGCCCGCTCCCGCAACACCCGCGCCTGCAACGCCGGCGCCGGCCGCGAGCACGCAGCCCGCGGCGCCCGAGCCGATCGGCAACGTGGCAACACTGACAGGAACCGCGACCGTCACGCGCAACAACACCGCGACGCCGCTGCAGATCCGCGACGACATCTTTGCCAATGACGAGGTCGCGACATCAGCGACCTCCTCGCTCGGCATCACCTTCAACGACGGCACCACCTTCAACCTGCGCGCCAATGCCAGGATCACGATCGACAATTACGTCTATGAGGACGGCGGCCAGCAGAACAGCGCGCTGTTCAACGTCACCAAGGGAACGGCGGCCTTCGTCGCCGCCGCGGTCGCCAAGACCGGCGACATGAAGATCTCGACCCCGACCGCGACGCTCGGCATCCGCGGCACCACCGGCCTCGTCGAGGTGCCCGAAGGCGCCACCGCGACCAGCAGAAATGTCGGCATCAAGCTCTATCCCGACGCCGACGGACATGTCGGCCGCATCGAGGTCAACGACCGCAGCGGTGCCTCGCTCGGCGTGCTGACGCGCGGCGCCAGCGGCTTTGCGATTCGTCCGGGCACCGGCGGTGCCCGCTTCGCCGCGGTGCCGCTGACGATCTCGCCGCAACAGATCACGCGCGACCAGGGCTTTGTGCGCCAGGTCCATAGCGCGCAGACGCTGGGCCGCCAGGTCGTGACCGAGCAGCGCGACTTCCGCCGCGCCAATCCCGATTTCCGCAGGGCCAATCCGGCCGCGCCCTATCCGAACCGCGGCCAGCCCGTGCAGCCGAACCCGCAGCGGCAGAACGGCCTGCCGGGCCAGAACCGCAACGCCCCGCAGCAGCCGGGTCAGCAGAACCGTCCGGGCCAGATGCAGCAGCCCGGCCGGCCGAACCGTCCCGGCCAGCAACCGGGCACGCCTGGTCGGCAAGGTTCGCAGCAGCGGCCCGGCATGCAGCAGCAAGGTGGCGCACAGCATGCGCTGCCCGGCCAACCCGGCGGTGCGACGCTGCCGCACGCGCCCGGCGTCCAGACGCCAGCCGGACAACAGCCGGCGGGACAACAGCCAACGCGCCAAGCCCCCACGCAAGAGCCCACGCGCCAAGGCGGCGCGACGCAACCCGGCGGACAACAATCGCCGGCACGTCAAGGCGGTCTGCAGCCCGGCCGCACCCAGGCGCCGGGCGGCGCGCGCCAGCCAGGACCACCAGCGGCCCAGCCGGGTCAACCGGGCGCGCCGCGACATGGCACCGCGCAGCCTGTGCCGCAGGCGCCCGGCCAGATCCGACCCGGCATCCAGCAGGCCGCACCGGGCGTGCGTCCGGGCATGCAACGGCCCGCCGTGCAGGCGCGTCCAGGCTTCCAGCAACGGCGCGCGCCGCCTCCGCCGCGCGGCGCGAAGCCTCCGCCCAAGGACAAGCGCCAGTAACCGAGCGATCGCAGCAATGTCGATCAAACGAGCGAATGGCGCCGGCGAGTTACGCCGGCGCCACGTACAGATCGACCAATGGCGAGCGGCAGGTCAGCCGCGCCTGGTGATCACGGCCTCCAGATATTCGCTCGGGATCACCAGCGTGCCGTCCCTGGCGACATTGAACTGGTCCATCAGGCCGAACATGTCGGCGGCGAGCAATTGCTGCTTGACCGGATCGATCGCCCCGAACGCCTTCAGCACCGGCCCGTAATAGGTGCGGAAGATCTCGAGGAAATGCTCGCGCGACCTGTAACGGAAATTGAAGTGCCTGCGCCTGGCATCGAGCGTCGCCTGCGGGCCGAACAAGGCGCCGAGATGCGCTTCGGTGCCCCACAGCGCGGGAGACTTCACGCCCGGCGCCGGCGGCACATACTTCCCGATGGTCTTGAACAGCTGGCCGATGAAGCCTTCCGGCGTCCAGCTTGCGAGGCCGATCTTGCCGCCGATGCGGCAGACGCGGCGCAGTTCATTCGCCGCCTGCTGCTGGTCGGCGGTGAACATGACCCCGAAGGTCGACAGCACGACGTCGAAGCTGGCATCGGCGAACGGCAGCTTCTCCGCGTCCGCTTCCTGGAACGTGACGGGCAGATGCTCCGCCGCCGCCCGCTCGCGGCCGCGCTCGAGCAACGCCGCGACGTAGTCAGTCGAGACCACGTCGGCAAAGCGCCGCGCCGCGGCCAACGTCGCATTGCCGTTGCCGGCGGCGACGTCGAGCACCATTTGATTGCTGCGCAGGTCGACTGCCTCGCAGAGCATCTCGCCGACGATCTGGAGCGTGGTGCCGACGATCGCGTAGTCGCCCGAGCTCCAGGTGGCCTGCTGGCGCGCCTTGACGGCGGCAAGATCGATGGTCGGCATTTCGGTCTGAACGTTCATGTGCATCTCCTTTGAAAATGTGGTGCGGCTCGCGGCGAGGCCGCCGGCTTCGCCGAGAGTCCGCGAGTTGCGCCAAAAAACGGCGTCGAGCAGTGCAATGACTTCAAATGTGCTGCGCGCTATGTGCGGCGGTCGAGCAGGACCGGGATGGTCGATGCGGCGACTATGCTCCAGTCGGAGCGATGCCTGCAGCCGTGGCTGCTACGCTGAGTCGAGGCGGCCTGCTGCGCCGGAGCTGCACGATGCTCCCGAACGACAGGTTCCTCCGCTCGGGTGAACACGGGCGAGGACAAACCCGCGATCACCAGCCCGAGCAGTGCGCTTCGCCCGATCGGCCGTGAACAGCGGTTCCCGGCGCCCTTCGACTGGCCGCCGGCGTCGCGCGGCATCAGGCGACTGGCCTGCCGCTCGCGATGGGCGAGCATGCCTGCGACCGATTGATTGACGATCCGGCGGATCCGCAAAAGCAGAAAGGAAAAATGCCTTCGTACCGGACTTGAAATGGATTCCATGAATGAAATCGACATAATTGTTTCCTTGATCGAAGTGTGATGGCGCTCCGGATCAGGTTTGGTCGGGATACGCCATGCGACGCCGCACAGGCGTCATTCGGCTGCAATGGGCGGTTGGACCGGATCACCACGCACCACCACGGTTGCCGCGACCTTGTAGAATTCCTCGCCCGGCATGCCGACGCAGCGCGCATGCTCCCGGATCGAGTCACCGTCACGCGCCTCGTATATGCAGAATGTGCCGATGCGACCATCCGCCTCGTGCACCACATAGCTGCGGATCCAGCGGACACGGTCCGGCATCTGCTCGTCGCCGACCCTTGCGGACGTTGCGCCGGCGAGTTCCAGCTCGCTCATGTTCGCCCAGGCGCTCGGACGGCGAATGACATAGAGTTCCATCGAAATCTCCTCGGTTGCGACTGTTGAACAGCAGGCTGCGCTCATGGCGAGCCATGATCAGCTATAGGCGCCGTCGATGCCGACTGTCCTTACCGCGGACTGATCATTGCCTGATCTTTGTCTGATCCTTGCCTGAACCTTTTCCGCCGAGCCCGCACTCATACACATGGCATTCTCATTTGGACTGTTCGAGCTTGATGAAGCTGGACGCGTGTTGCTGTGCGCGCGCCAAGAGATCCCATTGCAGCCGCGTGTGTTCGATCTGCTGATCTATCTGGTTCGACACCGCGACCGGGTCATCCCCAAGGAAGAACTCCTCGAAGCCGTCTGGCCGGATGTGACGGTCACAGACAACTCGCTGCAGCGGGCGGTGAGTGCGTTGCGCGCCGCGCTGCGCAACGGCGGCATGGACGGCGCGATCCGAAATCTGCCGGGCAAGGGCTATCGCTTCTTCCTCGAGTCCGAGATCAGGCAGCTGGAACGCATCGACCCCAAGCAAGTCGATGGCACCGTCGGTGCAATCGGTCTCGCCCGACGCGCAGCGGCCGGACAATTGTGGTTGCAGGCAGCGACCCTGTTCGCGAGCGCGGATGAAAGCGGCCAGCTCAACGCTGACGATCTGCACGATTGGGCGCTCGCCCTGCAGTGCCTCGGCAGGGCCACGGCAGCGATTCCGATTCTGGTTCGCGCGGTCGCCGCACGCAGCCAGGCCGGTGACGCTGCTGGCGCCACGGTCGACGCAATAGCGCTCTCGGCTTTGCATTTCGAAAGCGGCCAGGCCGCGATCGGAAAGGGCTGGCTCGCGCGGGCGGAAGATTGGGCTTCAACGCTCGACGATCCTCCGACGACGGCCCTGGTGTTATGGATGAAGTCGAAACTGGCTGCTTTCGATGGCGAGCCGGAACAGGCACTCGCGTTGGCCGACGCTGCCTACACCGCCGTCAGATACAAGGATGCGATCAATATCGAAGCGCTGAGCCTGGCCTATCGCGGCTTCTATCGGCTGTGCCTCGGCGACACACACGGAGGACTGTCCGATCAGGACCATGCCGCCGCAGTTGCCCTGTCCAGCAACAATCTGGACCCGATCATGGGCGGCAACCTCTATTGCAACATCCTCTGGGCGGCCCGGATGTTCGGAGATTGGGCACGCGCCGACCAGTGGACGCGGAGCTACCAGAACTTCTGCTCGGGCAGCGGCATGGAATTGACGGGCTCGTGCCAGTTGCATCGCTCCGAGGTGCTCGGCATCAGGGGCTCGCTCGACGAAGCGCTGGCGCGCATTCAGGACGCGCTCGCGCGCCTGACCAGCGATGCGCCCTGGTCACTTGGCGATGCCAACCGGGTGCTGGGCGATATTCAGGCGGCGATCGGCAATGACGACGCAGCGCTCGAAGCCTATGACCGGGCTTACACGCTGGGCTGGTGCCCGGAGCCGGGCCGCGCCATGCTGCTGCTCGCAAGAGGGGAAGCGGAGGCCGCCTATGCAAGCCTCGAGCGGAGCCTGATCGGCAAGACCTGGTGGACGCTGCAGCGACGCGGAATCCTGCTCGCGCATCTGGCGCTGGTTGCCGCGCACACGCATCGGACCGTTCGAGCGAAGGCATTGATCTGCGAGCTTTCGGGAAGTCCGGATCGCTGGCCGATGCCCTCGATCCGCGCGCTTACCAACGAAGCGCAGGCGATCCTCGCGCTTTCCCGGCAGGATCATGAAACAGCCATGCGGCATCTTCATCTCGCCCGCCAGCTGTGGTCCAGCATCGAAGGGCGGGTTCAGATCGTGCGGCTGAGGCTTCAGATCTCCAGCCTCCAGCTGGAGCATGGAGACGTTCGCGGCGCCATGGCCGAAGTTCATGCGGCACAGCTTCTGGCGCGTGACCTGGGCTCGCCCAAGCGTCTTGCCGAGTGTCTTGCCTTGCAGCGTGACATTGACGCCTGGCAGCCAACGGCACGACGTCAGATGTGCGGGTGATCACGCCGCGCGGCGCAGCCAGTCGCGCACGCGCTCGATCAGATTCTTGCGCGGCGTGGGCTGAGGTGCCGCGCCGGCCGGCACGACCTCGTGCGCGAATGGCGGCGCTTTTTCAGGGATGACCGTCTCGGCGCCCCGCTCGGTCTCTGCAATTGCGTCGGGTGCGGCGGCCGGAACGTCCTGCGGCGCCATGGCCGGCGGATCGGGTTCGCTTTGCACCAGCGGCGGCTGATCGATGGCCGGCGTCTCCGCCGGCGCAGCCGCATCGGCAACATCAGGCGCGTCGGCGACCTCCTGCTCGTCGATGACCTGTGGCACTGCGGCTTCGCGAATCCGCCGGCGCTCTGCGGCCACGGCTCTCGCCCGCGCGCGCCGCTCGCGCTCGGCGAGCGCCGCGGCCTGCAACGCGATCGGTCCGACATTTTCCAGGAACGCGCGCTCATAGCCGCGTGACAGACGCTCGAGTGCCTCATCGAGCGGCAGCCAGTCCACCTCGCGGATGTCGCTCATCAGCGCCCGCACCGGCTTGCCGCCGGCATCCATGCGCCAGTAATGCACCACCTTGGATCGGCCGCCTGAATCATAGACCAGCGTGCCGAGGAATTCGTGCACGTCGACGTCGTGGCCGGTTTCCTCGAGCACCTCGCGCTCGGCAGCGGCGCGCGGCGTCTCGCCGTCGTCGAGCTTGCCTTTCGGCAACACCCATTCATTGCGCTTGCGCAGCCGCACCACGGCGAAGCGCTGCGGTGCGTCCCGCCGCAGCACAATGCCGCCCGCCGCCAGAACAGGCGTCCGCGCCATCTCGTGTCCCAAAGGTTTGCGATTTAGGATCGTCGCACGACGATCCCGACCATTCTATGCATGATCTCGAAAAGTGGAAGCCGGTTTTCATGCTCAAACGATGAGCGCGATGGAAACAAGGCTATAAAGGCTTCCGCAGCAACGGCTCGCCGCATTTGATCCGCGTTCCCTCCGCGACGTTATCGCAGAATTCGAAATTGCCGGGCGCCAGCACGATGATCGTCGAGCCGTGTTCGAACCAGCCGAGTTCATCGCCCTTCTTCACATGCGCGTTACAGGAAAAATCCACCGGGCCCCGCGACTGCGCGTTCAGCGTGATATCAAGGAAATGCAGGCGGAGGCTCGCGACAAGGATCGCCGCGACCGGAACCAGCGTCAGTGCCTCGCCGGTTGGAAGCTTGGCGCGCAGCACCGCGCGCTCGTTCTTGCAGAACAACCGCTCGATCCGCTTCAGCGCGATCGGATTGACGTTCCAGACGTCGCCATGAATGAACGTCACCTTGTCGATGGCAAGATCATAGGGCGCGTGGAAACGGTGATACATGCTCGAGGTCAGCCGCAGCGTGACGAAGCGGCCGTTCCGGTGCTGCTCCACCAGCGCCGGATCGCCGACCAGATCGAGCAGCGAATAGGGCGCGCCCTTGACCTGGAACAATTGCCCGTCCTCGATCCGCCCATGCGCGCCAATGATCGCGTCCGACGGGCACGCGATAATGGCGGGATCGGCCGCTGCGGGGCGCAGGCCGGGCTTCAGCTCGCGGGTGAAGCAGTCATGCAGGCTCCTGAACTCGGTCTTCTTGGCCTCCGACAGATCGAGGTCGGAGAACAGCTTCCAGCAGGCGATCGAGGCGTCGCGCACCAGGGGGTTCTCGACCTTGGAGAACCAGCCCATGAAACGGGTCAGCGCCGCCCGCGGAATCCGGTTGGTGAGCAGGAAATTGAGGTCTTCCTGCTGGGTGAATGCCGAGATCAGGCCCTTGACTGTCATGAATCTGTTAGGTGCTGAGGCTAGCGCTTCTGTCATGGAAACATCCCTTCCGATTCTCTCGCTGTCCGCCGCCGCGCTTGCCGGCGCCGCCGCAGCTTTCCCCAAAATTCAGGCCCGCATCGCGCTCTCGCGTGCCAAGCACCGCTCGCTGACCGGACATTCCAAGATGTCCAAGATGGTCGCGCGCATGGTCCCGCACTACGAATTCGACATCGACGACTTCTTCCGCTCCGACGGCGCGCCGAAGGACGTCGCGATGCAGCGCCAGGACGGCTTCTTCCGCCTCGCCGGCCTCTACGGGGATCGCTACCCCAAGGGCCGCGCGTTGACCGCCGAGGTGACGGAGCGCATCTCCGACCTGCAGTTCACCGAAACCTACCGCGTGCCGTTCCAGTACAGCCGCCTGGTGCGCGAGCATCTCGGCACCTCGGCCTTCGTCGAGGCCTCCAGCGGCGTCACCGTCACCGACGTCGACGGCAATGTGTTCTACGACCTGACCGGCTCCTACGGCGTCAACATCTTCGGCAACGACTTCTACAAGGAGTGCATCGCCGAGGGTGAGAAGCGCGCCCACGCGCTCGGCCCCGTGCTGGGCCCCTATCACCCGGTCATTGCCGACAACGTCAAGCGGCTGTGCGAGCTGTCCGGCCTCGACGAGGTCTCGTTCCACATGTCCGGCACCGAGGCCGTGATGCAGGCGGTGCGGCTCGCGCGCTACCACACCAAGCGGAAGCGCCTCGTGCGCTTCGCCGGCGCCTATCACGGCTGGTGGGGCGACGTGCAGCCCGGCGTCGGCAACCCGGTGTCGCCGCACGAGACCTTCACGCTCGCCGACATATCGGAGAAGACACTGCAGGTGCTGCGGACGCGCAGCGACATCGCCTGTGTGCTGGTCAACCCGCTGCAGGCGCTGCATCCCAATTCCAACGCGCCCGGCGATTCCGCGCTGGTCGACTCCTCGCGTTCCTCCAAATACGACCGCGCCGCCTACACCGAATGGCTGAAGAAGCTGCGCGAGGTGTGCACCGAACGCGGCATCGTCCTGATCTTCGACGAGGTGTTCGTCGGCTTCCGCCTCGCCGCCGGCGGCGCCCAGGAATATTTCGGCGTCAAGGCCGACATGGCGACCTACGGCAAGAGCCTGGCCGGCGGGCTTCCGGTCGGCGTGGTGTGCGGCCGCAAGGATTTGATGCGGCGCTTCCGCGACGACCGCCCGGCCGACATCTGCTTTGCCCGCGGCACCTTCAACTCGCATCCCTATGTGATGACCGCGATGGACGAGTTCCTGAGCCGGCTCGCGAGCCCGAACTTCCGCTCGATCTACAACGGGCTGGACGAGACCTGGAACGGCCGTGCCAAGGCGCTCAACGACCGCCTCGCCGCGCAAGGCTTGCCGGTTCGCGTCGGCAACATCTCGTCGATCTGGACCGTCTATTACACCGAGCCGTCGCGCTACAACTGGATGCTGCAATACTATCTGCGGGCCGAGGGACTGGCGCTGAGCTGGGTCGGCACCGGCCGCCTGATCTTCACCCTCAACTACACCGATGCCGACTTCGCCGAGGTCAGCGACCGCTTCGTTGCGGCAGCCGAGAAGATGAAGCGCGACGGCTGGTGGTGGCACAAGGCCGGCCTCACCAACAAGAACATCAAGCGGCAGATCCTGAAGGAGATGGTCGCCGTGAGGTTCGGCCGCTGAGCACACCGTCATTCCGGGGCGATGCGCAGCATCGAACCCGGAATCTCGAGATTCCGGGTTCGCTCGCTGGCGCGATCGCCCCGGAATGACGGCATTTAAGTCGTCACGGTGAAGTTCAGGCGCTAAGGCAACGCGCGGCCCCCCTGCTCCCTCGCCCCGCTCTTGCGGGGAGAGGGCTGGGGTGAGGGGCTGCATCCACAAAATCGGTGACAGACGGACTCGTGGTGAGCCCCCCTCACCCGGATCGCTGACGCGATCCGACCTCTCCCCGCAAGCGGGGCGAGGTGACGTGTGCGCGCGGTCGAAGGCGCTCAAGTGATGATCCGCCGTAATCCTAAGACGTAGATGCCCGGGACAAGCCCGGGCATGACGCAGTTTGAAGACGCTGGGAGCAACGATCAGGCGTGCTTGACGTGCTTCTCGAGACCCGGATCGATCAGTTCGCCCTTCATCAGGAACAGCGGCGCCTTGTGATAGAGCTTCAGATCGTTGAACGGGTCGGTGACGATCTTGGTCATCCAGACGAGGCCGGTCTCGACGTCGCGGATGAAGAACAAATGGATCGTGCGGAACAAGAGGCCACCGATGCCGACCACGAGCCAGATCTTGGCCACCTGGCGCGTGAAGTCGCCCATCGTGACCCAGGGCTTGAACAGGCCGAACAGCGTCGGATCGAAGTACAGCACCATCGGCGACAGCGCCCAGATCGCCATCAGCACGACCTTGCGCTGCAGATTGTAGCCGACCTTGATGTCTTCCTTGTGCTCATGGGTCGCCTGGTTGACGTGGTCGTAGCCCTTCGGCTCGAAGAAGAAGTGACCGGCCTGGCGCGAGGTCATCGAAACCAGCCAGCCGACCAGCGCCGATACGACCGGATCGAAGAACAGCATCACATAGGCGAACAGGAAGCTCAGCGCGCTGACGAAGTGCAGGCTCTGGTTGATCCGGCTGTGATGGTAGAAGCGATGGTCATCCCAACGCTGGGTACGCAGCTCTTGCAGGAAATTCTTGATCATTGGTTCCCCCAACATCTTTCGGAACAGGATTTACAGGGATTCGATGTATCGCGTGTGACATCATCATAATGACATATGACAATGCGGAGCGACGCCTTGACGCAACCGGAGCAGGGTCTCGCCTCATCCCGACAAGATCTGCGGAGATCAGGCGAAGGAGATCGTAGCCTCCCGGCCTGGGGTGCGCTGTGCGCTACCTCACCCGGGAGGAGCGGCGGGCTGGGCCGCCTGGCCGGGCCGCCTCAGGCGGCTTTGGCGACATCCGCCTTGCGGAAGCGGACCAGCGAGAAGTGGCCGAGCGGCGGAATCAGGCGCCGCTCCGCGAGCTCCATGCCGCGCGCGCCGGCGAGCCATTTGGTGTAGCGCGACCAGGCGAATTCGGCCGTCCGGAACCCGAGCGGGCGCACCACCGGCTGCAGCTTCTGCTCGATGAAGCGGCGCACGCCGGCGTCGGCGCTGACGCGGGTCAGGATGATCAGTTCGCCGCCCGGACGCACCACGCGGGCGAACTCATCGAGCGCGGCTTCCGGGTTCGGCACCGCCGACAGCACGTACTGCGCCATCACCACGTCGAACGAATTGTCAGGGAATTCCAGCTTCTCGGCGTCCATCACCGCGAGGCCCTCGACATTCTTCAGGCCCCGCTCCGCGACCCGCTTCTTGGCCTTCTCCAGCATCGCTTCCGAGATGTCGGTGCCGAAGATGCGGACGTTCTGGCTATAGAGCGGCAGCGAGATGCCGGTGCCGACGCCGACCTCGAGCACCCGGCCGCCGATCTTGTTGGTGGCCTGGATCGCGGCCTGCCGGCCCTTGCTGAACACACCGCCAAACACGAGGTCGTAGATCGGCGCCCAGCGGTCATAGGCCTGCTCGACCGTCTCGCGGTCGAAGTCCATGGAACGGTCGGCACCCAGCTTGATGATTTCAGCCATAGATCGTCTCTCGTCTCTCGTTCGATTGAGGTGTTAATTCGGAACCGCGCTGCGGCCGGCAACGCGGCGGGCAGGCCGCGGCGCGCGGCTCGGCTGCAGCGTGGCCAGATTGCCGATGAACTGACGCGCACTGTTTTCCCAGGAACGCTCCAACGCAAAATTGCGGCAGTCGGCGCGCGACATCGTCAGCGCGCGCAGGCAGGCGCTGCGCAGATCGTTGTCGATCGCGCCGATCGGATGGTTGGCGATGACGTCCTTCGGGCCGGTGACCGGGAATGCCGCGACCGGCGTGCCGCAGGCCAGCGCCTCGAGCTGTACGACGCCGAAGGTGTCGGTCAGGCTCGGGAACACGAAGACGTCGGCGGCAGCGAGGTGCGAGGTCAAATCCTGCCCCTTCTTCTCGCCGAGGAAAATCGCGTCGGGATATTTCTGTTCCAATGCCGCCCTTTGCGGGCCGTCGCCGACCACGACCTTGGAGCCCGGCAGGTCGAGTGACAGGAAGGCGTCGAGGTTCTTCTCCACCGCGACGCGGCCCATGGTCATGAAGATCGGCCGCGGCAGATCGAGCACAGCCGGCTGGTCCGGATTGAAGATCCTGGTGTCGACGCCGCGGGTCCAGAAGCCGAGCCTGCGGAAGCCGCGCTCGGCGAGCTCGCTGCGCAGCGAGTCGGTCGCGACCATCGTCATCGACCCGGCGGCGTGGAAGTGGCGCAGCACCGCATAGCCGACGCTGTCGGGAATGCCGGTACGAACCGAAACATATTCCGGGAAGCGCGTTGTATAGGATGTGGTGAAGGCGAGCTTGTTGCGCTGGCAATAGCCGCGCACCGCCCAGCCGATCGGTCCTTCGGTCGCGATGTGGATCGCCTCGGGCGCGGCCTCCTCGATCCGGCGCGCGATCTCGCGGCGGTTCGGCAGCGCCACGCGCAGGCCAGGATAGGTCGGCACGCCGACCGAGCGGAAACCGTCGGGAGTGAGGAACTCGATCTCGGCGCCGAGCCCGGCTGCGCTGCGCGCAAGCGACGTCAGCGTCCGGACCACGCCGTTGACTTGCGGATGCCAGGCATCGGTCGCAACGAGTATGCGCATTGCAGGAGATCCAAATCGTTAATCTTGATTCTGCTCGCACGACGTTCTGACATGGATGTTTCAAACGTATGACGTCATCGAAATGTTAGTTTGTTTTTCACGGCAAACCGCCGGTTTTTCGTGTAACGTGACAGCCAGATGTCAGAGCAGAGTGAAAATCCCGGCACCAAGCGCCGCAGGCTCAGGAGACGAAACTCGTCGCTGCTGATCCTTGCGGCCGGCATCCTTGTGTTCGGCCTCGCCGCCGGCGCGCTGTATTACGCGCTGCGTCCGGTGACGCTCGCGATCGCGGTCGGCCCGACCGGCAGCGAGGACGTCAAGCTGATCCAGGGCTTCGCCCAGGTCTTTACGCACGACGGCAGTTCGGTGCGGCTGAAGCCGGTCACGACGCAGGGCTCCGCCGAGAGCATCGCACTGTTCACGGCGAACAAGGCCGACCTCGCAGTGGTGCGCGGCGACCTCGATCTGCCCGCGAGCGCCGAGTCGGTTGCGATCCTGCGCAAGAATGTCGTCGTGCTGTGGGCGCCCTCGGGCGCCAAAGGCAAGCGGCGGTCCGCGAAGATCAAGAGCATCGACGATCTCGCCGGCCACAAGGTCGGCGTGGTCGGCAGCACCCAGGCCAATGTCACGCTGCTGCGCGTGATCCTGACCGAATCCGGCGTCAACCCCGACAAGGTCGCGGTCAGCCAGTTCGCCGTCAACAAGATCGCCGACCTCGCGCGCGATCCCTCGCTCGATGCCTACATGACCGTCGGCCCGCTCGACAGCAAGGTGACGGCGGAAGCGATTACAGCGACGGCGGCCGCGCGCGGCGAGCCGGTCTTCCTCCCGGTCGATGTCTCGGAGGCAATCGCGCAGAAGCATCCGCGCTATGAGTCCGAGGAGATCGCCGGCAGCATCTTCTCCTCGTCGCCGGCGCGGCCCGAGGACAAGGTTGAGACCGTCAGCGTCAATCACCTCATCATCGCGCAGCATGCGCTGAGCGAGGCGACCGTCGGCGCGCTCGACCGGCAGCTGTTCACGCTGCGCCTCCAGGTCGCGCGCGATCTGCCGGCGGCGGCAAAGATCGAGAAGCCCGACACCGACAAGGACGCCGCGCTGCCGGCGCATCAGGGCGCGGCCGCCTATATCGACGGCACCGAGCGCACCTTCCTCGAAAAATACTCCGACTACATCTGGGGCGGCATCCTGCTGCTCTCCGGCCTCGGCTCGGCCGGCGCCTGGCTGCGCCACTACGTGAAGCGCGACGAGCGCGAGCACTACATCACCCATCGCGACAATCTGCTGACCCTGATCTCGCAGGTGCGCGGCGCCGAGACGCCGGAACAGCTCGCCGCCATGCAGGGCGAAGCGGATGCCCTGTTGCGCGAGGCGCTCGACTGCTACGACGACGGCGCGATCGAGGAAGGCGATCTCTCGGTGATCGGGCTGACGCTCGAGCAATTCCATCACGCCGTCTCCGACCGCCGCGCCGTAATCAACGGCGACAAGCCGGGCCTGCCGCGGATGCGCGCCGGCTAGGCCGCGTGCACGCCGAATTGCACCGAGAGCAATGTGCACCGAGAGCAATGTTTGGATTGCGCATGCAGGCGCGCGTGGCCATGTTGAGTACTGACCACAACGCTTCGCACGACACCATGATCACGTCCATCGTCGCTGACCTGCCCGGGCCTTTCGTGCTCGCGGTTGCCTTCGCCGGTGTCTTCCTGATCGCCTTCATGAAGGGCGCGTTCGGCGGCGGTTTTGCCATCGTCGGCATCCCGCTGCTGTCGCTGGCGATGGACCCGATCGCGGCGGGCGCGCTGCTGGCACCATTGTTCGTCGTCATGGACGTCACCGCGCTGCGGTTCTGGCGCCCGAGCACGTGGTCGCGCATCGACCTCGCGATGCTGCTGCCGGCGCTCGTCGTCGGCATCGGCCTCGGCTATTTCGTGCTGCGCGATCTCGACCGGCATGCCGTCGAGATCGTGATGGGCGTGGTGACGCTGGTGTTCGCCGCGCTGTGGTTTCTCGGCGGCGGCGAGATCAAGCCGCGTCCGCGCTCGACGTTCAAGGCGACGTTCGCCGGCCTGTCCTCCGGCGTCACCACGATGGTGGCCCATTCGGGCGGGCCGCCGCTTGCGATCTATCTGCTGCCGCTCGGCATGCCGAAGGCGCTCCACGCCGGCACCACCAGCCTGTTCTTTACGGTCGGCAACCTCTTGAAGGCCGGCCCGTGGCTCGTGCTGGCCACGCCGTCGCGCAGCCTGTGGATGCTGATGGCGCTTTGCGTGCCGGCGGTGCCGGTCGGCGTCTGGGCCGGATGGCGGCTGCACGAACGTCTCGACCAGCGCGCGCTGTACCGCGCCTGCTACGCCATTCTGGTCATCACCGCGGCCAAGTTGCTGTGGGACGGATCGGCCGGATATCTCAGCTCCTGAACGGCGAAGGTGCTGGCTCCTCGTCAGGAGGAGTGTCTGCTGCGGACGACGTTCGCGGCAACGGCAAGAGGCGCAATGTCCTGGCGCGGCGCGGACGCGTCGTCCGGCGCAAGGCGCTCGCGCGCCACGAAGGAGAAGCGGCTGCGCAGTTTCAGGATCGGCTTCTCGATCCAGTGCCAGGAGAACGCGGCGAACAGCGTGATCAGCAGCAGCGCAATCGCGAACTGAACGATCACGGGCGCGTGCGGCAGCCATACCCGCACCACCTGCTGCACCGGAAAGCCGTAGAGATAGATGCCGTAGGAATAGTCGCCGCGCGAGACCAGCGGCAGCCGCGGCAGCTTCGAGACGCCGAGATAGGCGGTGATATAGACCAGCGCCGGGGCGATCAGCAGATTGAGCACCGGCTGGCTCATCCAGTCCGCCGGACCGAGCAGCGCGGCGCCCGCGCAGAGCGCGCAGCACGCGGCGAGAAGCCATCCGTTGTAGGGAATGCGGTCACGATAGAGATAGATCGCGATGCCGAGCATGAACGCGACCGGCAGCTTCGCGCCGCGTCCGAGGAACGGCGCCGTGCTGAAGATCCTGTCATGCAGCATACCGGCGACCCCGGCGGGCAGTTGCGAGGGTTGCGCGCCATGCCCGGTGAGTACGAGCGCAAGGCCGATGCCGACCAGCACGAGCGCACCGAGCACGATGAGCGGCGGCTTGCGCAACAGGCCGAACAGGATGAACACCGTCATCAGCGCGTAGCAGCCATATTCGAACGGCACCGTCCACAGCGAGCTGTTGACCTCCGGCGCGGGATTGCCGCTGAACACGCCGGGCAGGACGTAGTTCACGAGGCCGATGATGTTGGTGAAGTATTTGTAGGTGCCGAAATTGGTGAAATAGTCCGACAGCGGCAGCGCGGTGAAGATCGGTCCGAGGATCAGCGCCGAAAGCACGATCTCGACCGCAAGCGCCGGAATGATCCGCATGCCGCGATTGGTGAGAAACTCCCTCAGCGAGAGCCGCAGCCCGCTGGCCGCGATGAGAAACCCGCTCAGCGCGAAGAACATCACGAGAATGGCGTAGTGCGGAAACCAGGCGATCCACGCCTGCTCGCCGTCGCCACTGCCGCCCGCCACATAGGGCGCGTGGGCGGCGACGACGGAAATCGCAAGTGCAATGCGGAGAAAATCGAACCCGGGGCCGAAGCCCTTCTGCCGATCCAGCATGCTGCCGATCGTGTGCCCCAGCATCATTTCCACTCCATTCCGAAACAATGCGCTGGGACAGCAAGCGCCGTGCCAGGAAGACTGTCTTGCGGCGGGACACCCCCTTCCCGGCAACCCGGCCTTAACCGTGCGACGAAACACGCACGAAACAATTCCCTAACGGCACGAAACCATTTTGGCGATTTCGTGCAAACGTCCTGAAACGCCTCACCTGTACTGCTTTGACCCAACGACGCGCCGGAACTGGCGCGCAGGGCGCAAACAACAGGGGTCGACAATGTTCAATTCCATCAAGCTGAACTCACGTCTCGCTGCCGCCGCCTTCGGTGCGCTGGCGATTGGCACCGTTGCTTTTTCGAATTCCGCCGCGGCCGCTCCGCTGCCGATGTTCCCCTTCATCCTGACGCCGCCGACCGAGGCCGTGCAGCCGCCGGTGCAGTCGATGCCGCAGGCGCAGGAGGAAGACCGTTCGGTCGAATTGCCCGCCCGCCTGCGCCGCCAGGTCGTCGCCTATCCGACGCGTGAGGCCCCGGGCACCATCATCATCGACACCCCGCACACCTATCTCTATCTCGTGCTCGGCAACGGCCAGGCCATGCGCTACGGCATCGGCATCGGCCGCGACGGCTTCACCTGGTCGGGCACCCAGACCATCACCAAGAAGGCAGAGTGGCCGGATTGGACGCCCCCGCCGGAAATGATCGCCCGCCAGCCCTATCTGCCGCGCCACATGGCCGGCGGCCCCGGCAATCCGCTCGGCGCTCGCGCCATGTATCTCGGCGGCACCATCTACCGCATCCATGGCACCAACGCGCCGGAGACGATCGGCACCCGCGTGTCCTCCGGTTGCCTGCGCCTGACCAATGCAGACGTCTCCGACCTCTATTCGCGGGTCAGCGTCGGCACCAAGGTGATCGTGCTGCCGATGACCGACCGCCGCGCCGATCTCGGCTCGGCCGTCCGCTAAGCCCCTCCCCTCCAAGGCGTCCTTAATTAAAGGCGTCCTCGACCACGGCTCCGGTATTCTCGTGCCGGGGCCGTTGTCGCGTTCATCAACCTTAACGCCTTCCGCCCCTGAAGCAGCTTGATCCCGCCACACTGGCGCCCTCGTCGGGGGGCCTGTACAAGCCGTCAAGTTGATTTTCATCCGGGGGAATGATGCGTCTACCGATGCATCCAAGGACGATAGCGCTCGGGACCGCGGTGGTGCTGGTCTCGTTCGTGATCAGCCTCAAGGCAATGGACTGGCTCGCGCCGAGCGTCACCGTGCAGAAGCCGAAGCTCGCAGAGCTGCCGCCGCTGCCGCAGGCGCCGCGTTCCTCGACGATCGTGGCGCAGGTCTCGGTCGCGCTGTCGGCGATCCGCGACGCCGCCGAACGCGGCGCGCCGAAGACCTTCGGCGGCAAGGCCGACAACCCGGTCCAGCAAATCCTGCAAAATGCCGACATCGGCTGGACCGCATCGCGCGGGCCGATCGCGGCCACCGGCGCGCAGGACGTGCTGACGCTGACCACCCCGATCAACGGCACGCTCAAGGTCACCGGCGCGCTGTCCGCCAAGGCAACCGGCGCGGTCAACGACGCGCTCGGCAGCCTGCTCGGCGGCAATGTCGCCAAGCAGATCGGCGCCGTGAACATCAAGAACATCAACGCCAACGCCGAGATCAAGGGCAACGTCACCCTCACCGCGCGCCCGAAGCTCGGCGCATCCTGGCGGATCGAGCCGAACCTGCAGGCACAGGTCAATCTCGGCGACACCAGCCTTTCGACGGCCGGCGTCCGAATCAGCGTGCCGGCCCAGGTCAAGCCTGTCATCGACAAGGCGGTCGCCGACCAGATTTCCGTGGTCGAGGCCCGATTGCACAACGACCCAGTGTTCCAGAACAACGCCCGCACGCAATGGGCCAAGGCCTGCCGCTCGATCCCGCTGCAAGGCACCGGCGGCACCACCTCGATGCCGCCGATGTGGCTCGAGCTGCGACCGACCCGCGCGATCGCCGCGCAGCCGAAGGTCGATGCGTCCTCGCTGATCCTGACGATGGGGATCGAGGCCGAAACGCGGATCACGGAGGCGCAGACCACCCCCAACTGCCCATTCCCCGAAAAACTCTCGATCGTGCCGCCGATGCCGAGCCAAGTCGCAATAGGCCTGCCGGTCGACTTGTCCTTCACCACGCTGAGCCAGCTGGTCGAGGCGCAGCTCAAGGGCAAAACCTTCCCCGAGGACGGCTCCGGTCCGGTCGACGTGACGGTCAAGAGCGCGAGCATCGCCGCCTCCGGCGACCGGCTTCTTATCTCGCTCCTGGTGCACGCCAAGGAGAAGGCCAGCTGGTTCGGGCTGGGCGCCGAGGCGACCGTGCACATCTGGGGCCGGCCGCGGCTCGACCAGCCGTCGCAGACGCTGCGGCTGACCGACGTCGAGCTGGCGGTGGAATCCGAGGCCGCGTTCGGCCTGCTCGGCGCCGCCGCGCGCGCGGCGATCCCGCACATGCAGCAGACCCTCAACGACCGGCTGGTGGTCGACCTGAAGCCATTCGCGACCAACGCGCAGCGCAAGGTCGCCGCCGCCATCGCCGACCTGCAGAAGAACGAGGAAGGCATTCGCGTCGACGCCGAGGTCAACAGCATCCGGCTTGCCGGGATCGACTTCGATTCCAAGACGTTGCGGGTGATCGTGGAAACCGACGGCAGCATCAAGGCCGCCGTCACCGCGTTACCGGCGCTGTAGGACACTGCCCGAGCGGATTGCTCTCTTACCTCGCCCCGCTTGCGGGGAGAGGTCGGATTGCGAAGCAATCCGGGTGAGGGGGTACAGGTCTCACGACAGTCGCCACCCGTGGCTAAGGCCCCTCACCCCAACCCTCTCCCCGCGAAGAGCGGGGAGAGGGGAACACTCGCCGCGCGCATGCCCAAAAAGTCGTCTTTGCGACAGCTTGTCGCAGCGGCTAGAACGCCCCGGTGGAAGCAACCCTCAACGAAAAAGTCAGGGAGAAAAACACGATGAAAACACTCTTGGCCGCAGCGGCGGCCGGCCTCGCGCTCGCGGTCTCAGCGACCGCGGCGAACGCCCAGATCTCCGACGATGTCGTCAAGATCGGCGTGCTCACCGACATGTCGAGCCTCTATGCGGACGCCACCGGCAAGGGTTCGGTCGCCGCCGTCGAGATGGCGGTCGCCGATTACGGCGGCAAGGTGAAAGGCAAGCCGGTGCAGGTGATCGCAGCCGATCACCAGAACAAGCCCGACGTCGGCGTCAACATCGCACGCAACTGGTACGACAACGACAAGGTCGACGCGATCCTCGACGTGCCGACCTCGTCGGTCGCATTGCCGATCTCGGCGCTGACGCGCGAGAAGAACAAGATCCACATCAATTCCGGCGGCGGCTCCTCCGATATCACCGGCACCGCCTGCTCGCCCAACACGGTGCACTGGACCTACGACACCTATGCGCTGTCGAACGTCGCCGGCAAGGCGATGGTCAAGCGCGGCGAGGACACCTGGTTCTTCGTCACCGCCGACTACGCCTTCG
Source organism: Bradyrhizobium australafricanum (assembly GCF_020329495.1). Classification (NCBI taxonomy): domain Bacteria; kingdom Pseudomonadati; phylum Pseudomonadota; class Alphaproteobacteria; order Hyphomicrobiales; family Nitrobacteraceae; genus Bradyrhizobium; species Bradyrhizobium australafricanum. The sequence continues at coordinate 186,421 of NZ_JAGKJL010000007.1, forward strand.
GCATGGCGCTGGAACGCGATGCCGCCAATGTCGTCAAGGAGAGCGGGGGCAAGGTGCTGGGCGACGTGCGTCATCCGCTCAACTCGTCGGACTTCTCGTCCTTCCTGCTGCAGGCGCAGGCCTCCAAGGCCAAGGTCGTGGCACTGGCGAACGCCGGCGGCGACACCACCAACGCGCTGAAGCAGGCTTCCGAGTTCGGCCTGACCCAAGGCGGCCAGAAGATGATCGCGCTGCTGCAGGAGATCACCGACACGCATTCGCTCGGCATCAAGGCGACCCAGGGCCTGATCGTCACCGACGCCTTCTATTGGGACATGAACGATGAGACGCGCGCCTTCTCGAAGCGCTTCAACGAGAAGGTCGGCCATATGCCGACCATGATCCAGGCCGGCCTCTATTCGGCAACCATGCATTACCTGAAGGCGATCGAGGCTATCGGCACCGACGAGGCGCCGAAGGTGATGGCCCAGATGCGCGCCACGCCGGTCAACGACTTCTTCGCCAAGAACGGCCATATCCGGATCGACGGCCGCATGGTGCACGACATGTATCTGTTCGAGGTCAAGAAGCCCGAGGAATCCAAGGGCGAGTGGGACCTCTACAAGCTGATCGCCACCGTGCCCGGCGACGAGGCGTTCCGCCCGCTCGACAAGGGCGGCTGCCCGCTAGTGAAGTCGAACTGACGGTTACTCCACACAGGATCGCATCTGGCGATGCGATCCGGCCTCTCCGCGCAAGCCGAGCTATCGCAGACGGAATTCCACAGCTGCCAATGCCGTGCCCCGCAAGCCGGGGCGAAAGTCACTGCAAGCATTAGGCCTGGAAGACCCGCAGCGTTGCGATTTGGAATGGACGCAGCGCCAGGCGGCACCCCCGATCTCCGGTCGGCAGGGCCTCGATGCGGTCTTCCAGGGTGTTGCTCATCCACACCGACGCGATGTCGACGCCGAAATCGAGCGCCGCGGCGGTGCGAATGCCGGCGCTCTCGTAAAGCCGCACCACCCAGCCGTCTCCATCCTCGGCGGGCTTGATCGTATCGACGATCACGTTGGCCGGGGACGCGGTCAGGAGCGATCGTTGCAACGGCGCGTGCGGTTCTCCCTTCATCCAGAGCACCGGGCGCTCGAACCGCAAGGCGCGCCCGACCGTGTCCGCGCTGCGCCAGTCGCCGTGATGGGGATAGATCGCATAGCGCATCCGGTGCCGCCCGATATCGGCCTGGGGATCAGGCAATTCGGAGCCGCGCAGCAGCGTCAACGCGAGCTGGTTGCCGAACGCCGAATAGCCGTGACGGCAGTCGCTGAACAGCGACACGCCGAAATCCGGCTCGGCGAGATCGGCCCAGCGATGCCCGGGCACCTCGTACTTGGCCGCATCGGCATCCGTGTTGGCATGCGTCGGCCGCTCGGTTGCGCCGAACATGGTTTCATAGGTTGCGTTCGATGCACGGCAGGCGACGGGGAACATGACCTTCAGCGCCGTCTTGCGCTCCTGCCAATCGACCGTGGTTTCGAATTCGAGATGATCGGCGCCGGCATCGAGGCGGATCACCTGCGTGAGCCGGCTTGCGCGTCCGAGCCCGCGCTCGAAACGGACCTCGCCGCGCAGTCCGCCATCCGACAGCACGGCGCAGCTCACCTCCCCCGTCACCTCGCGCGCGGTCTCCAGCGCGAACGGATCGATATCCCATGCCTCGAAATCGAGCGGCCGGTCATCGAGCAGCAGCAGCCGGGCTGCCGGTGATGCGAAGGTCTCGCGGCCGGTCGCAACATGCAGCAGCGACCGAACGAGCCCGCTGCGATCAATGCGCGCCTCGAGCCGCGCGTTGGACAGCACAAAGCCGTCCGGATCGGCAGCGACCACAACGCGATCGTCGGTCGTCGTCGTTTCGCCCGCCGCAAACGGCGCGGCGACGATGTGACGAAGCTCGCCGTCGGGGTCGGACGCGACCTCGGCGCGCGCGCAGCCCAGCGTGTTGACGGGTATCCAATTGCCGTCTTCGGGATCGCACAGTGTCGCCAGCACGGCTTGCGTGCGACGCCCGGCCTCCTCCGCCACGCCGGCGAGTTCGACCTCCGCACGTTCATAGACCTCGCGGATGCTGCTGCCGGGAATGATGTCGTGGAACTGGTTGACCAGCAGCGTGCGCCACAGCGCTTCGATCTCCTGTGCTGACGGTGCCGGTTGCCGGCAGGCAGCCGCGACAGTGGTCACGAATTCGAGTGCCTGAAGGCCGGCCTCGCAAGCGCGGTTGAGGCGCTTGGTCTCGGCCTGCGTGGTGTAGGTGCCGCGATGATATTCGAGATAGAGCTCGCCTTCGATCGTCGCCAGATCCGGCGCCGATATCGCCAGGCGGTCGAAGAACTCGTCGACGGAACGAATCTGGATCCGCGGCAGCCCCTGCAAGTCCCTTGCGCGCTGCAACGTCTCGAGCATCGTCTCGTCGGCACCGCCGCCGCCGTCGCCATAGCCGAACAGATAGAGTGCGTCGGACGAACGGTCGGCGTCCTTGTAATTGGCGGCGTGATAGCGGAGCTCCGCGACCTGCGCCGATCCATTGTAGGTGTCCGCCGGGGGGAAATGTGCCAGCACCGTGCTGCCGTCCAGTCCGCGCCAATGGAAGCTGTGATGCGGCGGTGAGGTGAACTTGTTCCACGACAGCTTCTGGGTCAGGAAGCGCGACATCCCCGCCGACTGCATCAGCTGCGGCAGCTGGGCGTCGTAGCCGAACACGTCGGGATTCCAGAACACGCTGGAGCGCGCGCCGAACGTTCGCTCGAAATAGCGCTGACCGTAGAGGAACTGACGGCAGATCGACTCGCCCCACGGCAGATTGCAGTCCGGCTCGATCCAGCTGCCGCCGACCGGAATCCATTGGCCGGCGGCGGCCTTGGCGCGAATTCGGGCGAACAGGTCAGGGTCATTCTGCTCGATGACGGCATACTGATAGGCCTGCGAGCAGGCGAACTTGAAATCGGGATAGCGCTCCATCAGCGCCACCGCCGTGGAAAAGCTGCGTTGCGCCTTGCGCCGGGTTTCCGCCAGCGGCCACAGCCATGCCGTGTCGAGATGGGCGTGGCCGATCGCCGACATCTCGTGGGTGATGCTGCCATTTCGTGCCGCGAGCAGGCCATCGAGGATCGCCCGCGCCGCCGGCCAGGTCGCGCGATCGTCGGGATCGGCGATGTTGCAGATGCGGTTGAGATCGTGCAGCAGGCGCCCCGCCCAGGTCCGATCCAGCGCCGGCTGCGCCGTCTCTCCGACAGCTCCGTATGACCTCGACTTTGTCGTGGGGTCGCGGTCAGCCTCGAGCTGGCGCAGCACCTCGTAGTCGAAATAGAATGCCGTAGCTTCGGGATCGAAGCAGCGCAGCTCGCAGGCGACCAGCGCGTAGGCCTGCGGATCGCTCCAGAACGCACCGAACAGGCCGTTGCAGGCCACCTCCACATGGAAGCTGATCGTCTCCCCGCCGCTCGCCGACTGAACGAGCGGCGCTATGTGGCGGCCGGGATTGAGACCCTGCGAGGAACGTCCGTTGAGCCAAAGCAGCGCTTCCGAGCGGCTGTCCCAATACAGATCCACGCGCGAGCCGGCCCAGGCCTGCGGCACCTCGGCCACGACCTGCACCCAATAAGTCGCCCATAGCGGTCCCAGCGTCTCGCCCAATGGGACCGGCCGATAATCGAGCTTGAGCGCGTCCTCGAGGCTGATCCGCTCGGTGGGACCGGCAAGCGCGAGCGAGGTGACCGGCACGCGGCCGGCATGAACCTTCTGTTGCAGCCGCTCCGCAAAGCCTGCCAACCGGCGCCGCGTGTATTGCGGGTAGCGGCCGCGAATCCGGGCTACCGCGGGATTGCCGCCATCGCGCTCCTTGTCATTCATCAGGTTCTTCAGCCATTTGACGAATGATCACGTAAGGGTTGATGATGATTGCAACGCGCTGTCCGAATTGGATCGCCTGACCTACTCCCTACACTCTTCCCAAATTTTATCCATCCGGCCAGCAAAAAAGCGCGCCCGGCAGCAACCGGACGCGCTCTTCTCATGCAGGTGACGCGATGCGTTAGTCGATCGAATACTTGAATTCCGGCATCGCCTTCAGCTCATCCTTGCTCGCATTGAACACGGCATGATCCGGATACCAGGGATTCGGCTTCGACGTCGCCGCCGCAGGCGCCGCGCCCGTGGTGGTGGTCGTCGACTTGCTTGTGCTGCCGGTGTTCGAGGCGCCGGTATAGGCGATCGGCTCGTTCACGAACTTCACCTTGTCGATCGGGACCGCGACCAGGTGCTCGCCGACGCCAAGGAAGCCGCCGACGCCGATCACGACCGCCTTCATGGCGCCGCCCTTCTCCATCAGCAGATCATTGATCGAGCCGACGCTTTCATTGGCGTCGTTGTACACGCTGAGGCCGACGACCTTCGATGCGCGCCAGTTGCCCTTGAACGAATCCGGCGACGTGGATGACGTGGATGACGTCGACGCCGCAGGAGACATCTTGTCGCCCTTATCGGTTGGCGTCTGCGCAACGGCGACGGTTGCAAGCAGCGCGGTGCCGGCGAGGCCGGCGATGATGGATTTGACCAACATTGATGGCTCTCCTCTCGCAAAATCGATGCTGGGAAAACCCGTCATCTTCGCAACCGTTCCTAACGGACCTGCGCTCAAAAGCCGCTTAAATGCCGAGGAACAGGGTGAGGACCTTTCAGCGCATGGAACGCTGCGCCGCTTGACGGAAGCGATCGTGATCTCTCAAGTGAGCTTGCGGTTGAGCCTCACGACTGCGCCGGACGCGCAGTCCATGATGTGACGATGTTTGGCTCACTAAGTCGTCCCGGCGAACCGCGCTGCACAAGCCGCGCGTCCGCCCCGGCGACCGCATCATCGATCGACGAGCGTCGTCATGCGCGCATGTTGCCGCGCGATCAGAAGCCGCCCCAATAGGGCGGCACGCCGTAGAAGCGATGCAGCTCGACTTCCTGCGAGCGATCGCCCCAATCGAAATCCTTGTCGGCACGGAACGACGGCGCGCGCTTCAGCTCCTCGTCCTCGATGTCGAGCTCATAGGCCTCGAACTTCGGGTTGTAGTGCAGCCGGCCCCAGGGCAGCGGGATCAAATTGGTTCCAATGCCCAGGAAGCCACCGAAGCTCAACACCGCGTACGATACCTTGCCGGAGATCTTGTCGATCATCAGCCGCTCGATATGGCCGATCATGTCGCCATTGGCCCGGCGCACCGCCGTCCCCTCGACCCGGTCGCTTGCAATGAGCTGATGCGGCCTGGTCTCGACCTCGACAGCCATCTCACCCTCCTTGACCCGAAAGAGAAATAACGCGTCGCCGGGGTAACGGGTTCCGCCCCCGGATATGACAGCCGCCCTTCCCCTTCTCCGGCCGCCATAACGACCAGGGGCCGATGCGCTGTCCCGAGAGGGTTCTGCCCGCATTTCAGGGCATCAGGATTGATGACAGAACGATAACTTTTCTCCCTGTCGCCGACCTGTTAACCCGGATAGCCGGGCAAGATTTCAGACACATACTGAAACAAAATTCCTGAGCCGCTTTCCCCGAATCACGGACAAAAGATCGGTATGACCCAGGCTGCGCCCAATATCCTTGTCGTCGAGGACGACCGCGAGACGCGGTCCCTTATCGCAAAATATCTCCGCACCAATTCCTGTCATGTCACGACCGCCTCCGACGGCCGCGAGATGGCCAAGGCGATGACCGACCACCGCGTGGATCTCTTGGTGCTCGACGTCATGCTGCCCGGCGAGGACGGCCTCAGCCTGTGCCGCAAGGTGCGGGCGGAATCGCAGACGCCGATCATCATGCTGACCGCGCGCGGCGAGGACGTCGACCGCATCCTCGGCCTCGAGATGGGCGCCGACGATTACCTGGCAAAGCCGTTCAACCCGCGCGAGCTGCTGGCGCGGATCAATGCGGTGCTGCGCCGGCAGGCCGCCGCGCGCAACGCCAGCGCGATCGAGGGCGCGACCACGCTGACCTTCCTCGGCTGGCGTATCGACATCCGCCTGCGCGAGCTGCGCAACCCCGAAGGCGCACGCGTCGCCATGACCAGCGCCGAGTTCGACCTGCTGCGCACCTTCTGCGAGCGGCCCGGCCGCGTGCTGTCGCGCGACAGCCTGCTCGACCTGACCCAGGGCCGCAGCGCCGGCTCGTTCGAACGTTCGATCGACGTGCTGGTCAGCCGCATCCGCCGCAAGATCGAGCCCGATCCGCAGGAAGCCACCATGATCAAGACGGTGCGTTCCGGCGGCTATGTGTTCACGCCGAGGGTGGAGGCGGTTGCCGCCACGAACAACTGATCATGAAGCTGCTGCGCGTGCTGAGTCTGCGGGGGATCGGCGCCCAGATGGCGGCGTTGGTCGTCGTTTCGATCGTCGCGCTGCATTTGATCATCACCGCCACCTTCCTGATCCATCGCCCTGATCGGGTGGAGCCTTCGGACCGCTGGCACACCCAGCTCGCCGCCGCCGCGCAGCTGCTCGGGCATGCCCCGGCGTCGGAGCGGCCGCGGCTCCTGGCCGACGTCGCCCGTGCCTTCCCGCAACTCGCGATCGGCGATCTGCCGGCCGATGCCGGCGCGCTTACCGAAACCGACACGCCGAGCCTGCACGCGTTGCGCCGGCTCGGCGCCGGCTATCGCATCTTCCTGCTGCCGCGCGAGGCTGGCGGCACGCCGCATGACGGCGAAATTCGCCGCGTCGCGATCCGCCTGCCCGACGGCGCCATGTTCGCCGCCAACCTGACGCCGGATCAGCACATGCGGCCGTTCTGGGGTGGACCGTGGATGATGACGGTGCTGTTCGCCGTCATCAGCGTCACCCTGCTCGGCCTGTGGGCGGCATGGGCGCTGACCGCGCCGCTGTCGTCCTTCGTCAAGGCCGCCGAGACCTTCAGCCTGAACGGCGCCGCCGCGCCGCTGCCCGAGCGCGGTCCGGAGGAGATCCGCTCGCTGGCCCGGGCGCTGAACCGGATGCGCGAGCGCATCACCGCATTGATCGACGATCGCACCAAGATGCTGGCCGCGATCAGCCATGACCTGCGCACGCCGATCACGCGGATGCGGCTGCGCGCCGAATTCATCGAGGACGAGACCCACCGCCACCGCATGCTGCGCGACCTCGACCAGATGCGCTCGATGCTGGAATCGGTGCTGTCGTTCCTGCGCAACGACCGCAAGCTCGAGGAGATGACGCTGGTCGACATCGCGAGCACGCTGCACCTCGTCACCGATCAGTTCGCCGACATGGGACACAAGGTCAGTTACACGGGCCCGCAGCACGCGATGGCGACCGCGCGGCCGGCCGACCTGCATCGCTGCATCACCAATCTGGTGGAGAATGCCGTGCGGTTCGGCGGCGAAGTTGCCGTCCGCCTCGACGTCAAGCCCGACCGCCTCGTCGTCGATATCGAGGATGACGGGCCCGGCATCTCGGATGCGCACAAGGCGAGCGTGCTGGAGCCGTTCGTGCGCGGCGACCAGGCGCGCAACATGGATGAGGCCGAAGGCTTCGGCCTTGGTCTGTCGATCGCCAACGCCATCGTGCTCGCGCATGCCGGCACGCTGTCGCTGCACGATCGCAAGCCGCACGGGCTCGTGGTCCGGATCGAATTGCCGGCGCGGCAACAGCAATTGCAGCCGCGGCAGAGATCCGCGGCCTGATCAGCTGAAGCTGATGCGATGAAAAGACGTCAAGCGGCGAGCGGCGTAATGAGCTCCGCTTCCTCGTAGATCGCGATGGCCTCGAAGCGGTAATTGCAGGCGCGGCAATTCCACAAGAACGACGAGCGGCCTTCGCTGTGCTCCACCCAATCAGGGCGGGCGATCGGCTTGCCGCATTGCGCGCAGGGATTTTCGCGAGGCATATAGCCGGTGTCCTGACGGACCATGGCGCATCTCCCGAATGTTGTTTCTTGCGTGCTTGGACAGAGCTGCTGACTGAACGATCGCGCACTCTGCCGTAGATGAAGTCTAGACCTTCATTGATTCGTTTGCACGACAAACTGCTGTGGATAGCGTGCGGCAAAATTAGTCAGAAAAATTAGAAGGAAATTGTAGGCCAAGACAATTTTTGGCTGAGACGATTGAAGCAAACAATTTGAAGCATCCGTCTTGCGATCGCGTCGTCCCTTCGCCCCATGACCGGAAAATCACGGATGCATAACGTTCGCTGATGCGAAGGTTTTGCCACATTCCTGCCCGCTCGCCGTACCAATGAGACCGCAGAACCGACGCGCATCTGAAAGCCCGAGCGATTGAGATGAAGACCGTACAAGCCCTTGGCTGCCTTGCCGCAATCGCGGTGCTGGCGTCCTGCGCGAGCGCGCAGGCGCAATCGCGCGCGCAATATGAGGCGATGGTGGCGGCCGAGGCCCAGGCCAACCTCGTACCGGAAGAGCTGGTGCATCGCGTCATCGTACGCGAGAGCAAGTACCATCCGCAGCTGATCGGACGCGGCGGCACCATCGGGCTGATGCAAATCAAGCTCGGCACTGCACGCGGCCTCGGCTACACCGGTACCGCCGAGGGTCTGCGCGATCCCCAGACCAACCTCAAATACGGCATCAAATACCTCGCCGGCGCCTATCGCGCCGCCGATGGCAATCACGATCGAGCCGTGCGTTATTTCGCGGGCGGGTATTACTACGTCGCAAAGCGCCAGCGCGGGGATCACCTGAAGGAAGCGAAGCATGGCGGCGCGGGTGCACTGCCGAAGGAATTCGCCAAGTCGGAGCAAATGACGGCAGATACCGCCGAGCCGAAGCCGGAACAGGCCGAAAAATAGCACCGATCGCGTCCGCGCAGCCCCACGGCGCGTGCCGGCCATCCTCGACACCGCCTGTCAACGCGTCTGGCATACAAGTTGACACACGAGCCCATCCGCCTACATTAGGGGCGTTCCGAGGGGTGCTCCGAAGGAGGAGCTGAGATACCGCAAGCTTGGGCTAGCCAGTAGGCGAATAGTCCGGGACCGCGGTGACCCTTTGAACCTGATCCGGGTCATGCCGGCGAAGGGACAGGGATGTATCAGACGTCAAGACCGCGGGGGGATTCCCCCGTCTCCATCATCGGCGCAGGCATAGCCGGCGCCTGGCATGCGCTCTTGCTCGCAGAGGCCGGACGTGCCGTCACCCTGCATGAGCGCAGTGACGCCGCGATGACGGAATCCACAAGCCACTGGGCCGGCGGGATGCTGGCGCCCTGGTGCGAGGCGGAGGCCTCCGAGCCGGTGATCTCCCGGCTCGGCATCCGCTCGCTCGCGCTGTGGCGGCAGCATGTTCCGGAAACCCCGTTCAACGGCTCGCTGGTGGTGGCGCATCCGCGCGACCGCGCCGATTTCGAGCGCTTTGCCCGCCTCACCACCAGCCATCGCCGGATCGACGCCGAGGGCGTTCGCGCGCTCGAGCCGTCGCTCGAGGGCCGTTTCCGAGACGCCCTGTTCTATCCCGACGAGGGCCATGTCGAGCCGCGCCGCGTGCTGCCGCGGCTGCATGCCGCGATCGCCAAGGCCGGCGGCGCCATCAAGTTCGGCAGCGACGCCAAGGCAACCGATCTCAACGGCGTCGTGATCGACTGCCGCGGCCTTGCCGCGCGCGACCGCGAGCCGAGCTTGCGCGGCGTCAAGGGCGAGATGATCATCATCGAGACCTCCGAGGTCGAATTGGCGCGCCCGGTGCGGCTGATCCATCCGCGCTGGCCGCTTTACGTGATCCCGCGCGGCGACGGCCGCTTCATGCTGGGCGCGACCTCGATCGAGGCCGAGGACAACGGCGTCAGCGTGCGCTCGGCGCTGGAGCTGTTAGGGGCCGCCTATGTCGTGCATCCGGCCTTTGGCGAAGCGCGCATCGTCGAATTCGGTGCCGGTCTGCGCCCGGCATTTCCGGACAATCTGCCGAAAATCAGGATCGAGCAGGAACGCATCACGGTGAACGGACTCTACCGTCATGGCTTCCTGCTGGCGCCGGCGCTGGCCGAGCTGACGCTCGCCTATCTCGCGCGCGGCGAAATCGACAATGAGGTGATGCAATGCGCGTGATCGTCCAATGCGTGTAATCGTAAACGGCGAGCAGCGGGAGATCACGGCTTCCAGCGTCGATGCGCTGCTGGCCGAGCTCGACTATGAGGGCACGCATTTCGCGATCGCGCTGAACTACGACGTGGTGCCGAAGAGCCGCTGGGCCGACACCGCGCTGAAAGCCGGCGACGAGATCGAGATCATCACGCCGCGGCAGGGAGGGTGATGTGAGTTTGTTCGCAAAGTCCCTCCCGACGTCGTCCCGGTCGAGTGCGCGCTTGCGCACGGAGCCGGGACCCATAACCACGACCGGCTATTGGCGGAAAGAACGTCGCCCCGCGTGCCTCACTGAAGGGCCGCGGCGTATGGGTCCCGGCCTTCGCCGGGACGACGAGTTGAGTGCGGGGCTGAGAGCGGAGAGACACTGACACATGGTCACCTTCTACGGCAAATCCTTCCCGTCCCGCCTGCTGATCGGCACGGCGCTGTATCCCTCGCCTGCGATCATGCAGAACGCGATCCGCGCCTCCGGCGCCAGCATCGTCACGGTATCGCTGCGCCGCGAGGCGGCGGGTGGCAAGACCGGCGATGCGTTCTGGTCGCTGATCCGCGAGCTCGGCGTCACCGTGCTGCCGAACACCGCGGGCTGCCGCAGCGTCAAGGAGGCGGTGACCACCGCCAAGCTCGCGCGCGAATTGTTCGGCACGCCCTGGGTCAAGCTGGAAGTGATCGCGGACAACGACACGCTGCAGCCCGACGTGGTCGGCCTGGTCGAGGCGGCCGGCATCCTGATCAAGGACGGTTTCGAGGTCTTCCCCTATTGCACCGAGGATTTCTCGGTCGCCTCGCGGCTGGTCGACGCCGGCTGCAAGGTGGTGATGCCGTGGGCAGCACCGATCGGCAGCGCCAAGGGCATCACCAACCGCGACGCGCTGAAGCTGCTGCGCGACCGCCTACCCGACATCACGCTGGTGGTCGACGCCGGCTTAGGGGCGCCATCGCATGCCGCCGAGGCGCTCGAGCTCGGCTATGACGCCGTGCTGCTCAACACTGCGGTCGCCAAAGCCGCCGATCCCGTTGCGATGGCCAATGCCTTCCGCCTCGGCGTCGAGGCCGGCCGCACTGCTTACGAAGCCGGGCTGATGGAAGCCCGCGACTTCGCCTCCCCCTCCACCCCTGTCGTTGGGACCCCGTTCTGGCATGCCGTATCCTGATCCGTTCTATCCCGTCGTCGACAGCATCAAGTGGGTCGAGCGACTGACCAAACTCGGCGTCGGCACCATCCAGCTGCGCGCCAAGGAGCTCGACGATGCCGGGGCGCTGCAGCTCGTCAGCGATGCGCTCGCGGTGACCAAGGGCACGCCGACCAAGCTCGTGGTTAATGACTATTGGCGCGCGGCGATCGTCGCCGGCGCCGAGCATCTGCATCTCGGCCAGGAGGACCTCTCTGAGGCCGACCTCGCCGAGATCCGCAAGGCGAAATTGACGCTCGGCATCTCCACCCATGACGACGCCGAGCTCGCCACCGCGCTCGCGGCCAAGCCGGACTATGTCGCGCTCGGCCCGATCTTCTTCACCACGCTCAAATCGATGCGGTTCGAGCCGCAGGGCATTCCGAAGATCACCGAGTGGAAGAAGCGGATTGGCTCCATCCCCCTTGTCGCGATCGGCGGCATCAAGTTCGAGCACGCGGCCGAGATCTTCGCCGCCGGCGCCGATTCGATCGCCGTCGTCAGTGACGTCACCCAGAACCCCGACCCCGACGCGCGGGTCAGACAATGGCTCGGCCTCAGCGCGGAGGCCGCGTGATGCACACCAATCTCACCACCGTCATTGCGAGGAGCGCAAGCGACGAAGCAATCCATTCCTCCGCTTGCGGGACCATGGATTGCTTCGCTGCGCTCGCAATGACGAATTCAACTGACACGAATTAAAACGGAGGATCCCTCATGAACATCCGCTCCAATCCCGACACCACACGTCCCGCCGTCACGACCGGCGCGCTGCCCGCCTCGCGCAAGATCTTTGCGACGCCGGAGGCCGCGCCTGATGTTCGCGTGCCGCTGCGCGAGATCATGCTGTCGGAGGGCGCCGGCGAGCCGAATTTGCCAGTCTACGACACGTCGGGCCCCTACACCGACCCGAACGTGACGATCGACGTCAATGCCGGCCTGCCGCGCAATCGGCTGGCCTGGGTCAAGGAGCGCGGCGGCGTCGAGGAATATGAGGGCCGCACCATCAAGCCGGAGGACAACGGCAATGTCGGCGCCACGCACGCCGCCAAGGCGTTCACCGCGCACCACAGGCCGCTGCGCGGCCTCGACGGCCACAAGATCACGCAGCTCGAGTTCGCCCGCGCCGGCACCATCACCAAGGAGATGATCTACGTCGCCGAGCGCGAGAATCTCGGCCGCAAGCAACAGCTCGAGCGCGCCGAGGCCGCGCTCGCCGACGGCGAGAGCTTCGGCGCTGCGGTGCCCGCCTTCATCACGCCGGAGTTCGTCCGCGACGAGATCGCGCGCGGCCGCGCTATCATTCCCTCCAACATCAACCATGCCGAGCTCGAGCCGATGATCATCGGCCGCAACTTCCTGACCAAGATCAACGCCAATATCGGCAACTCGGCGGTGACCTCGTCGGTCGAGGAAGAGGTCGACAAGATGGTGTGGGCGATCCGCTGGGGCGCCGACACCGTGATGGACCTCTCCACGGGCCGCAACATCCACACCACCCGCGAATGGATTTTGCGCAACTCGCCGGTGCCGATCGGCACCGTGCCGATCTACCAGGCGCTGGAGAAGTGCGACGGCGATCCGGTCAAGCTGACCTGGGAGCTCTACAAGGACACCCTGATCGAGCAGTGCGAACAGGGCGTCGACTATTTCACGATCCACGCCGGCGTCCGGTTGCCCTACATCCACCTCACCGCCAACCGCGTCACCGGCATCGTGTCGCGCGGCGGCTCGATCATGGCCAAGTGGTGCCTCGCGCATCACAAGGAGAGCTTCCTCTACACCCATTTCGACGAGATCTGCGACCTCATGCGCAAGTATGACGTCTCGTTCTCGCTCGGCGACGGCCTACGTCCCGGCTCGATCGCCGACGCCAACGACCGCGCGCAGTTCGCGGAGCTCGAGACCCTCGGCGAGTTGACGAAGATCGCGTGGGACAAGGGCTGCCAGGTCATGATCGAGGGCCCCGGCCACGTGCCGATGCACAAGATCAAGATCAACATGGACAAGCAGCTCAAGGAATGCGGCGAGGCGCCGTTCTACACCCTCGGGCCGCTGACGACCGACATCGCGCCGGGCTACGACCACATCACCTCGGGCATTGGCGCTGCGATGATCGGCTGGTTCGGCTGCGCGATGCTGTGCTACGTCACGCCGAAGGAGCATCTCGGCCTGCCCGACCGCAACGACGTCAAGACCGGCGTCATCACCTACAAGATCGCGGCCCACGCCTCTGATCTGGCCAAGGGCCACCCCGCCGCGCAGCTGCGCGACGATGCGCTCAGCCGTGCCCGGTTCGACTTCCGCTGGGAGGACCAGTTCAACCTCGGCCTCGATCCGGACACCGCGAAGAACTTCCACGACGAGACCCTGCCGAAGGAAGCCCACAAGGTCGCGCATTTCTGCTCGATGTGCGGCCCGAAATTCTGCTCGATGAAGATCACCCAGGACGTCCGCGACTACGCCGCGACGCTTAACGACAAGGAGCAGGGCATGGCGCAGATGAGCGCCAAGTTCAAGGAGATGGGAAGCGACGTGTATCTGGACGCGGACAAGGTGAAGGAGAGCAACAGGGTGTTTTGACCCTCACCGCTCGTCATGCCCGGGCAAAACCTGGGCATCCATCGAAAACGAAAGGCCGGGTGAAAAGCCCGGCCTTTTTGCTTCTGGAGCACTCACTAAATCCATCGCGCGTGTCCGGATGGCCCGGTCACGACAGCGACCGACCAAGAGCCCCGCAGAACCATTGACCTGGATCAACGAAAACCCTTCATCTCATCGCATACTACGATGCTCAAAAAGCGATGAAAGCCGCGTCGGGCATGTTATCATGGGTCCCCTCAAATAGACGATTGAGCGACATTCCACGTTCGTTTCGCAGAGAGTCCAGCAGCCCAATGACCCTTTGATTGGAGAGTTTCATGAGGACCTTCAACGCCGTGCTATTCGTACTTCTCGTTGCGCAAGCGGCCTCGACACAGGCTGCGGATTTGAGCGGAGCCTGGACGATCGACGCCTCGGCTTGCAACCAGGTCTTCACCAAGGAGAACAACAAGCTCGCGTTCAAGAAAGATGCCGATCTCAACGCGGGGGGCTTGATCGTGCAGGGCAAGCAAATCACCGGCACGTTTCAAAAATGCACCGTCAAATCGCTGCATGATGACGGGCAGAATGTCCGCGTGATTGCGGCGTGCTCGGACGGCGTCGCGATTTCGGACGTGTCATTCGACATAACACTCTCCGGAGAGAACAAGATCATACTCAGCTCCAAGGAGCCGGTGCCGGTGTCGACGCCGTATGTTCGCTGCTCGATGTGATAGCGGTGGCGGTGGCCTGAAAACAAAGCTTGTAGCCCGGATGAGCGACGCGATATCCGGGGCTTCTATCTGACCCGCATATCGCTGCGCTCATGCGGGCTACGCTATGCCGACGCGCCAGTGGCCGCCTCCCGCACGGCGCCACCGGCGCTCGCACCAAACTCGATCTCCCGATACCCCTCCGCCGCCACCCCGTTGATGATCCCCAAAAACTTCGGCGTGCCGCCGTTGTAGACGAAGTAGCGGACCGTGCCCTCCTCGTGGCCAGCGACGTTGGAGTTGTAGCCGGTGAACCACGACTTGGCTTTGCGCATCAGCATGATCTCGTACATCTTGACGACATGCGCGGTCCAGCGCTGCTGCGCCTCCAGCGTGGCGTCGGCGCGGGTCAGGCCGCGGTCCCACATGTATTGCAGCAGATTGGTGCACCAGTTGACGCCGTTCTCGATGCCGCGCGGGAAGTTCGTCGACGCGGAGGCGCTTTGCGGGCCGGTCGGCATCAACAGGTTCGGGAAGCCGTGCACGAGCATGCCGAGGAAGGTCGACGGCGCGTGCTTCCATTTGTCGGCGAGGCGCTCGCCGCCGATGCCCCTGATATCGATCAGGTCGTAGGCACCGGTGATGGCGTCGAAACCGGTGGCGTAGACGATGATGTCGAAATCGTAGTCGCGCGCCGTAGTGCGCAGGCCGGTCTCGGTGACGCGGATCAGCGGGGTCTCGGAGAGATCGACGAGCTGCACATTGTCGCGATTGTACGCTTCGAAATATCGGGTCTCCAGCGGCAGGCGCTGCACGCCAAAGCCGTGATCCCGCGGGATCAGCTTCTCGGCGACATCAGGATCGTTCACGCGCCGGCGGATGCGGCTCGCGATATATTCGGACAGCTCCGCATTGGCGGCTTCGTCCATGAATATCTCGCGGAAGTTCGCGAGCCAGATGCCGAAGCCGGGCTCGTCGTAGAGCTTGTCCCACAGCTTGAGCCGCTCCTCGCGGCTCACCTCGTAGAAGCCGCGCTTGTCGGGGCCGTGCACAAAGCTGCCCGGCGTCAACGCGCAGGCAGCAAAGATCTCGTCATAGCGGGCGCGGATGTCGGCCATCTCGTCAACGGAGATCGCGGAGTTGTTGAGCGGCGCGCTCCAGTTCGGCCGGCGCTGGAACACCGTAAGCTCGCCGACCTTGTCGGCGATCTCGCCGATCAGCTGGATGCCGGTCGCACCGGTGCCGATCACCGCGACCTTCTTGCCCGCGAGATCGACCGGCTCGTGCGGCCAGTAATAGGTGTGGAACGAGGAGCCCTTGAAATCCTCGATGCCCGGCACGCGCGGCATGGTCGGCGCGGACAGCAGCCCGATCGCGAGCACCACGAAGCGGCAGGTCAGTTCGCGGCCGTCACTGATCCTCAATTGCCAGAGATCGCGCGTCTCGTCGAACTGCATGATATCGACCTTGCAATTGAACTGCATGTGCTTGCGCAGGTCGAACTTGTCGGCGACGTAGTTGAGGTAACGCAGATTCTCGGGCTGGCCGGAGAAGCGCTCCGTCCAGTGCCACTCGTCGAGCAGTTCGCGCGAGAACGAGAAGCCGTAGGTGTAGCTCTCGGAATCGAAGCGGCAGCCCGGATAGCGGTTCCAGTACCAGGTGCCCCCGAGATCGGGCGCGGCTTCGAGCACGGTGGCGTCGATGCCGAGATCCGCCAGCCGCTTGATCTGGTAGATGCCGGCGACGCCGGCGCCGACCACGACCACCTCGTAATGGGTTTTCGCCTCTCCCGTCATGGCTTGCTCCAAAATTCTTCTTGATCTGTTGGGCTGGATTACAGACCGTTTTGTCCGGTCAGGCAACCGCGCGCGAGCGGGCACGACTTGCGTTGAGGCGCTGCGTGCACCACATCGATCACTGCAATTTCACCGAGCGCAATCGGGGCAAGCGACATGACCGACAATCTCACCGGCGTCTGGGACGGCAGCTATGTTCAGCCGAGCGGCATGGTCACGTTCCTGGCGACGCTGATCGACGCCGGCGGCGCGCTCGGCGGCAGCGTGACCGAACCCTGCGTGATGCCGGGCTGTCCGATCAGCACGCACAATGCATCGCTTGCGGGCCAGCGCTCCGGCAGCGCTGTTACGTTCGTCAAACGTTACGAGCCGCCTGGCTACGGCTACAACACCGTGCACTATGAAGGCGCGGTCAATGCCG
The DNA here is from genome assembly GCF_020329495.1 of Bradyrhizobium australafricanum. Classification (NCBI taxonomy): domain Bacteria; kingdom Pseudomonadati; phylum Pseudomonadota; class Alphaproteobacteria; order Hyphomicrobiales; family Nitrobacteraceae; genus Bradyrhizobium; species Bradyrhizobium australafricanum. The sequence continues at coordinate 203,210 of NZ_JAGKJL010000007.1, forward strand.
ACGCGACCGAGATCGACGGCCGCTGGAGCATCCGCGGCACGGCGTTCTCGGGGACGTTCCTGATGGTGCGTTCGACCGGACCGTCGCAAGCGGTCACGACGGAAGACGAGATCAAGGAGCCGGTGCGCTAGCGCGTGACGGGACTAGCTTGAATGACGACAGCGACGGCACTGCCCCCCGCAAGCGCAGGGCTATCGCATATGGCTGGCGGCCACGACGACATGGAAACGTCGCTTACAGAAGCGCACGAATGCCATATGCTCCGGGGGGCGAGCGTGCGTCTGCGTTATTTCGGAATATTGGAAAATATCCGTGAGTTGCCCGACGTGTCAAGTAGCCTGGTCGAACGCCGGCCACCGCCGGCTACTTTGTACTTTGCATGGGGTTGTTTTCGATATTTTGGGAACGCCCCTCCCCTGCGAGTGCTGGCAATCGCATATGGACTCGATAGCGCCACAAACTCGTCATGCCCGGCCTTGTGCCGGCCATGACGGCGCGGAAACACCGGTGCTAGAGCCATATGCGATTGCCCTGCCCGCAATCGGGAGAGGTGAGGCGCAGTTCGCCGCTCGATTCCAGGTGAAGTCATGTGCTAACGCGTGAATACTTTATTCAGCCCCCAGATGCCCGCGAATAATTCCCACCGCCTCCCCGACCAGCTCCGCGCCAATCTGCGCCTGGTGTTCGTCGGCACCGCAGCGAGCACGCGCTCAGCCGCCGTCGGGCATTACTACGCGCATCCCGGCAACCGGTTCTGGCGTGCGCTGCATGAGGCCGGCATCACACCGCGGCGCTATCGGCCGGACGAGTTCGCGGCGCTTCTCGCGCTCGGCCTCGGCTTCACCGATCTCTCCAAGACCGGCGCCGGGATGGATCACGAGATCAACAGGCAGTCGTTCGACGTGGTGGGCTTCCGGGCGAAGATCGAGACCTATCGGCCGAGTACCGTCGCCTTCACCAGCAGGAAGGCGGCGAGTTTGTTTTACAACAGGCCGACCAGCGCGCTCGTGCTCGGTCGGCAGCCGTCAGTGAACGGCTTTCCCGAAATGTTCGTGCTGCCGTCGCCATCCGGCGCGGCCTCGGGGCATTGGAGTTTGCAGCCGTGGCGCGAGCTCGCCGAGTGGATCACGGAACCGTAGGATCGTACGAGACCGCCTCCCTACTCCTTCAACGTGATCGCAAGCCCGCTGAGATCGACATTGGCCATCAGGCCGACCTGCTTGCCGCTCAGTTCGAGCACCGCGCCGTTCTGGTTGGTCAAGAGGATGCCGCGCACGCCGGCGCCGAGCGCAACGCCCATGCCTGCCGCGGCATAGACGCCGTTGATATCCTGCGGACGGCGGATATTGCGCACCCGCCCCTGCAACGTGGTCTGCGAGCCGCCGAACACGAGGCCATAGTCCAGCCCGCCGGCCGTGAGCCCATAGGTCTGGCCGTGGAAGGTCATGACGCCCTTGCCCGCGGAGCCGCCGAACACCCAGCCGCCCTTGAAGATCACGAGCGTCACCGCGCCCTCGTCAGCCAGGGCGGCGGACGTTCCGGTGAGCATCGCCAGCGCGAGCAGCGCGGCGCGGGCGACGGATGGCAATTTCATGGGGGATTCTCCGGACGAAGTGAGAGCGAATCGCGGCAATCCAGCCGACCGGCGGCATCGCTGAAATGCCGCGAAACATGCGGGATTGCGCTTGTTCCTGATGGTGCGGAGTCTATCATCGCCTCCGCAGCCGCGCGACCACTGGCGCATGCGCGCCCACCGCTTTGCCGGATCGCTGAGGAGTTTGCGCAACAGGGATCTGCATCGATGCACGATTTCACCCCACTTTCCGGCCTTGCCGGCGGCGCGCTGATCGGGCTTGCCGCCGCGCTCTTGATGCTGCTGACCGGGCGAATCGCCGGGGTCACCGGCATCGTCGGCGGCGCGCTGCAGGCCGATACCGCCGACCGTAGCGCCGATCGTTCCTGGCGCATCGCGTTCATCGCGGGACTGATCGGAGCGCCCCTGATTGCGGTGCTGTTCGGCGCGCCGCTGCCACGGCCGGCGATGAACGCGAGCCTTGTAGTGGTCGCGATCGCGGGACTGCTGGTCGGGTTCGGCACAAGGATGGGCAATGGCTGCACCTCGGGCCACGGCGTCTGCGGCTTCGCGCGGCTGTCCGGCCGCTCGATCGTGGCAACATGCATCTTCATGCTGACGGCGATCGCGACGGTCGCGATCGTCAGGCACGGGATCGGAGGCTAGCGATGGCACCTCTCGCAAGCTTTGTCTGCGGCCTGATCTTCGGCGCGGGGCTTCTGATCTCCGGCATGACCGATCCGCAGAAGGTGCTCGGCTTCCTCGATCTGTTCGGCGCGTGGGACGCGACGCTCGCCTTCGTGATGGCGGGCGCAGTTGCGGTCGCAGCAACCGGCTTTGCGATCGCCCGGCGGCGCACGGCCCCCGCCTTCTCGGCGCGCTTCCTCTGGCCCGACCGCAACGACATCGATGCGCCGCTGATTGCCGGCGCAGTGCTGTTCGGCATCGGCTGGGGCCTCGTCGGCATCTGCCCCGGGCCGGCACTGGTCAATCTCGCCGGCCTCTCGCTGCCGATCGTGGTCTTCGTCGTCGCGATGCTCGCAGGCATGATCGGCCAGAATCTCTTCGGCAGGAATCTTTGGCGCCGGCGTGCCGCGGCGCCGCGCGCCATCGAAACTTCTCCCCTTCCATCTCGCGCAGACGGGTGACCCAATGACTGAAAAGACGACAATCAAGCACTTCCCCCCTCCGCCCGGCGTCCAGGCGCCGCCGCTCTCGTTCGGCGCCCGCGTCGGCGATCTGTTGTTCATCTCCGGCATTCCCGGCTTTGACGCCAATCGCGAGCTGCCCGACGGCTTCGAGGCGCAGTTCGCCAATGTCGTGACCAATATCAAGCGCGTGCTGAGCGAGGCGGGCTCGACGATGCGCGATCTCGTCAAGGTCAACGTGCTCCTGACGCGCGCGAGCGACGTCGCGACGATGAACGCGCTGTATGCCGGCGCGTTCGGCCCCGCCCCCTACCCCGCACGCACCACCTGCGTGGTGGTGGCGCTGCCCAATCCGAAGATGCTGATCGAGATCGAGGGCGTGGCACACGTGAAGGGGTGATCTCTGGCTCTGTCATGCCGGAGCGCACCACTTGGCGCGAGCCCTCAGGTGCGCAATTGCGCACCGGTTGAATCGAGGTCCATCTTCATCGTCGTCCTGGCGAAGGCCAGGACCCATTACCCCAAATCTCAATTGTCGCGCGACGCTGGGGCCGCGTTCCCGTTCACAAGCAAATTCGGTGGTGATGGGTCCTGGCCTTCGCCAGGACGACGATGTGGAGAGAGCTGACGCAAATCCGCGCTGCATCACGCCGGTTCAGTGAGCCCTCAAAACAGCGACCCCTGCCCGTCATCCTGCCGCACCGGCGCCTTGCGCGGCGCGGCCTTCTTCGGCTGCGGCGCGTCCTCCGCGGCGATTTCATCCGCGGTCATCGGCAGCAGCAATTGCGCATCGTCATTGGCGACCGCGTTGACGCGCATCGTGACCTGGTGCCAGGCGAACTCGCCGACCTCGGGGCCCTTCAGCATCGGCATCACGTCGTCGACATCGTTCGGCAGGCAGTCGAGCCAGCGCGCGAATTGCTCGGGCCTGATCGTGACCGGCACGCGGTGATGCAATTGCGCGAGGTCGGGACTGGCCGGCGCAGTGACGATCGCGACCGTATCCTGCTCCTCGCCGTTCGGTCCCATCCAGGTCTCGGCAAGCGCGGCGAAGGCGAGCGGATGGCCGTCGCGGCGATGGATGAAGAACGGCCGCTTGCGGCCGCCGGCATCCTGCCATTCGTAATAGCCGTCGGCCGGGATCAGCGCGCGGCGCCGCTTGATCGCGTTCTTGAAGGCCGGCTTCTCACGCACCGTCTCGGAGCGCGCGTTGATCAGGAGCGAGAAGGTCCTGGGATCCTTGACCCACGACGGGATCAGGCCCCAGCGCATCAATTGAAAATGCCGGCCGCCATTCTGCAGCAGCACCACCGGGATCGGCTGGGTCGGCGCAACATTATACCGTGGCGGAAAATTCGGCTGCTCGATATAGCCGAACATCTCGCGCAAGGCCGCCGGCGGCGAGGTAATGACAAAGCGTCCGCACATTTGCCGTCCAGAGTGGTATCCGTTTATTCTGCCTTAACTTGGAACGTTAAAGACTGCGATCAATGACCTCAACGGCCGCCATAGCGGGCTCTTCCCCGCGACCGACGTACCCCAACGAGGCGCGGGCGGCGCTGTTGCGCGCCGCCAACATCAATCCCCGCACCGGGCTTGCCACCGACTACCTCAATCACTTCAACGAAGCCATCATGCTGCTGGAGATGGTCCCGGACCTGCCGGAATGCGCCAGCGATTTCCTCGAATGGCAGCCGCTGTCCTATGCCGAGCATTTCACCGCGTCCAATTTTCGGGCGCGCGATCTCGCGATCGAGGCCTATGAGACGGCGGACGCCGCAATCCGGGCCGAATTCGACCAGCTCACCGACAGCATGACGAAGATCCTGACCGAGGTCGGGGCGGCGATGCGGCAATTGCAGCAGGACAAGAGCCGGGTCGCGCTCGCCGAGCAGGCGATCGTCTGGGTCAAGCCGCTGGTGATGCAGACCGCCGGCATCATCAACGGCGCCGCAGAGGCCGATGTCGACAGCATCATGGCGGGCGCCTGAGATATCGGGCATGATGGTCTTCACAACCGGCTGCCAATCACCTTGACCTCTCCCGAACCTCCGATCCGCCCGCAGCTCGCCGTATCAGGCGTGATTTTCCGCGACAGCAAGGTGCTGCTGGTGCGCCGCGCCCGCTCGCCCGGCAAGGGCTTCTATTCGCTGCCCGGCGGCCGGGTCGAGTTCGGCGAATCGCTGCATACTGCCCTGCACCGGGAGATCGACGAGGAGACCGGCCTCAAGGTCGAGATCGTCGGCCTTGCCGGCTGGCGCGAGGTGCTGCCGACCGGCCCCGGCAGCGGGCATTACCTGATCATGACCTTTGCGTCGCGCTGGGCGTCCCGCGAGCCTCACCTGAACGACGAGCACGACGATTTCAAATGGCTGGCGCCGGAGGAGATCGGCGACCTCAAGGTCACCGGCGGCCTGCATGAGGTGATTGCGGCCGCCCGGCGGCTGGTTTGAGGCCAGTCGGGGGGCTTTTGGGGGGCTCGGCCGCCTTGCCTCGGGCGCATTGAGGGGGCATACCACGGCCATTCCGGAACCCCGATGATCAAAGCCTTTCTCGCCGTTGTGATCCTGATGTCGGCATGCCTTGCGACGCCCGCCCGGGCGCAGGATGCGGCTGCGCCGTTCGACGGCGATTTGCAGCGGCTGGCCGAGATCCTCGGCGCCCTGCACTATCTGCGCGGCATCTGCGGCTCCAACGAGGGCACCAAATGGCGCAACGAGATGCAGGCGCTGATCGATGCCGAGACCCCCTCCGGCGACCGCCGCGCCCGCATGATCGCGGGCTTCAACCGCGGCTATAACGGCTTCCAGCAGACCTACCGGACCTGCACGCCCGCGGCCACGGTAGCGATCCGCCGCTACATCGAGGAGGGCTCGAAAATCTCCCGCGACCTGACGGCCCGCTATGCCAACTGACCGGGCGATCTTCTTTGACCTCGACGGCACCCTGACCGACCCGAAGCCCGGCATCACCGGCTCGATCCAGTACGCGCTGGAAAAGCTCGGCCGCCCGGTTCCCTCGCAGGATGACCTGACCTGGTGCATCGGGCCGCCCTTGCGGGCGAGCTTTGCGATGCTGCTCGGCGGCGAGGAGCTCGCCGACCGCGCGGTCGCGCTCTACCGCGAAAGATTCGGAGATGTCGGGCTGTTCGAGAACGCGGTCTATCCCGATATCGCGGAGGTTCTGGCCGAGCTGCGCCGGGCACCGGGCCGGATGTTCGTCGCGACCTCGAAGCCGCATGTGTTCGCGACGCGGATCATCGCGCATTTCGGCCTCGGCGGCTATTTCGACCACGTGTTCGGCTCGGAGTTCGACGGAACCCGGGTCAACAAGGTTGACCTGCTCACCTATGCGCTGGCGCAGACCGGGGCCGATCCGGCCAAATCCCTGATGATCGGCGATCGCAGCCACGACGTGATCGGGGCGAATCGAAACGGCATCCGGGCGGTCGGCGTCACCTATGGCTACGGCACGCCCGAGGAGCTGACCGAGGCCGGCGCCAGCCATCTGTGCGCCACGCCGCGCGCGGTGCTGGACCATATCCACAGCTCATTCGGCTGATCGCGGCCCGGATATCCGGAATTCCCCTTTAAATGCCGAGGCCGCCGTTAACCTTTTCGAAAGATGTGGGCTAGGCGGTACCTGCATGCGTGATACATCTCGCACGTCGCAGTGGTTCGCTCCTCGGACCGCGCGCTGTCAATTTGCAGAGTTTCATGCGCCATCCAGCGTCCTTCCCCCATCACCAAGACCCGCGACCCGACCACGAGCAGAAGCAGGCCGCGCTGGGCTACCTGAACGAGGCCTGGGCTGAAGCGCGTCACGACGGCGTCGATGGCGACTGCCTCGCGCAGGCGAGCCTGTTCGCGGCGCTGGCCGAATTGGTCGGCACCTATGGCGAGGACGCGGTGGCGAAATTCGCCGAGGGCCTCGCCGCGCGCGTGCGCAACGGCGAGTTCTCGCTGGCATTGGCCCGACAGTAAAACGATAGCGTTTTCGAGCGAAGTGGGCCGCCGGTTCGCGTCAAGAAAACGCGTCAAACGCGAACCTACGGCTTCAGCGTCTCGAGGAACCGAACCGGCTCGCCGGTCGATGGCGTCGTGACTTCGCCCTGCCACATCACCCGCCGGCCGCGCACGAAGGTGCCGACCGGCCAGCCCTGCACCCGCACGCCGTCATAAGGCGTCCAGGCGGCGCGCGAGGCGATCCATTTGTTGGTGATGGTCTCGCTGCGCTTCAGGTCGACGATTGTGAAGTCGGCATCGTAACCGGCCGCGATGCGGCCCTTGCAGGCGATGTTGAACAGGCGCGCAGGCCCCGCGCTGGTGAGATCGACGAAGCGAGCCAGCGACAGCCGCCCGGCATTGACGTGATCGAGCATCAGCGGCACCAGCGTCTGCACGCCGGTCATGCCCGACGGCGAGGCCGGATAGGTCTTGGCCTTCTCCTCCAGCGTATGCGGCGCGTGATCCGAGCCGAGCACGTCGATGATGCCCTGCTCGATGCCGTACCAGATGCCGGCGCGGTGATCGGCCGAGCGCACCGGCGGGTTCATCTGGGCCAGTGTGCCGAGCCGCTCGTAGCACTCGGGCGCGGCCATGGTGAGGTGGTGCGGCGTCGCCTCGCAGGAGGCGACATCCTTGTGGTCGCGCAGGTACAGAATCTCTTCCTTGGTCGAGATGTGCAGCACGTGGATGCGCTTGCCGGTCTCGCGCGCGAGATTGACCAGGCGCTCGGTCGCCATCAGCGCGGCGGTCTCGTCGCGCCACACCGGATGCGAGCGAGCATCGCCCTCGATCCGCAGCGGCTTGCGCTCGTTGAGGCGATATTCGTCCTCGGCGTGGAACGCGGCGCGGCGCCGGATCACCTGGAAGATCCGCCGCAGGCTTTCGTCGTCCTCGACCAGCAGCGCGCCGGTGGAGGAGCCGATGAACACCTTGACGCCGGCGCAGCCCGGGGCGCGCTCGAGCTCCGGCAGATCCTGCACGTTCTCGCGGGTGCCGCCGATGAAGAACGCGAAATCGCAATGCATGCGATGGCGGCCGCGCTTGATCTTGTCGGTGAAGGCCGCTTCGGTGACCGTCAGCGGATTGGTGTTCGGCATCTCGAACACGGCGGTGACCCCGCCCATCACCGCGCTGCGCGAGCCGGTCTCGAGGTCTTCCTTCTGGGTTAACCCGGGCTCGCGGAAATGCACCTGGGTGTCCAACACGCCGGGCAGGATGTGCAGGCCCTTGCAGTCGATCAGCTCGCCGGCCGAGGCCTGATTGAGCGAGCCGATCGCGGCGATACGGCCGCCCGCGATACCGATATCGCGCACGCCCTCGCCGTCCTGATTGACCACGGTGCCGGATTTTAGAATGGTGTCAAAATGCTGATTCATCGATCCTCGACGCCCGCTTTCGGCTGTCGCGCGGGCCTTGTTCGGCGCACTCTAGCGCCTTAGCTTGGCAGGGGATATCGCGGCCTGCGCGTTTCCCAAGGAACTTGGAAAAGAGCCAATTTTGCGAATGAAAGCAGCGTTTCTTCCAGATCGGGGCGTGGTCAAGGTCTCTGGCGAGGACGCCCGCAACTTCCTCAACGGCCTCATCACCGCCGACATCGCCGAGTTGCGCGCGGGACAGGCCCGGTTTGGCGCGCTGCTGACGCCGCAAGGCAAGATCATCGTCGATTTCCTGATCACCGAGATACCCTCAGGTCATGGCGGCGGCTTCCTGATCGACGCGCCGCGCGCGCTCGCCAAGGATCTTGCCGACAAGCTCGGCTTCTACAAGCTGCGCGCCAAGGTCATGGTCGAGAACCTGTCCGATAGCCTCGGTGTGCTGGCGGCTTGGGATGGCGAGCCGGCGGCGACGCCGGATCTCGCGTTCGCCGATCCGCGCAACCCAGCGCTCGGCTGGCGCATTCTGATCCCGGAAGATTTGAAGCAGAAGCTCGCTGAGCTGATCGGTGCCGATCTCGTCGACTCCAGCGCCTACGAGGCGCATCGGATCGCCACCGGAGTGCCGCGCGGCGGGCTCGACTTCATGTATGGCGACGCCTTCCCGCACGAGACCAATATGGATCGCCTCAACGGCGTCGATTTCGACAAGGGCTGCTATGTCGGCCAGGAGGTGGTGTCGCGCATGCAGCACCGCGGCACGGCGCGCACCCGCACGGTGAAGATCGTCCTCGACGGCCCCGCCCCCGAAGCCGGCGCTACCATCCTCGCTGGCGACAAGCAGGTCGGCACCATCGGCTCAACCGCCGGCGAGAAAGGTCTCGCGCTGGTCCGCATCGATCGCGTCGCCGACGCGCTCGACGCTGGGCTGGCGCTGACCGCGGGCGGTCTGTCGCTACACCTCGCCGAACCTGACGCCGTCCGCATCACACCCAAGCAGACCGTCGCATGAGCCGTACCGCGCAACTGCACCCCGACGGCAAGACGCGCTGCCCCTGGCCGGGCGAGGATGCGTTCTACGTCGCCTATCACGACAATGAATGGGGCGTGCCGGAATATGACGACCGCGCGCTCTACGAAAAGCTGATCCTCGACGGCTTCCAGGCCGGCCTGTCCTGGATCACGATCCTGCGCAAGCGCGAGAACTTCCGCAAAGCCTTCGACGATTTCCAGCCCGATAAGATCGCGCGCTACAACGCCAAGAAGGTGCACGCGCTGATGAACGATGCCGGCATCGTCCGCAACCGCGCCAAGATCGAAGGCGCGGTCGCGAGTGCCAAGGGCTATCTGGAGATCATGGAGAAGGGGCCCGGCTTCTCGAATTTCCTGTGGGACTTCGTCGACGGCAAGCCGAAGGTCAATCAGTTCAAGACCACCGCGAGCGTGCCGGCCTCGACGCCGGTCTCGATCAAGGTCTCCAAGGAGCTCGGCGCGCGCGGCTTCAAGTTCGTCGGTCCCACCATCGTCTACGCCTTCATGCAGGCGACCGGCATGGTCAACGATCACCTCGTGACCTGCTTCTGCCACGAGAGCTGCAGCGGCAAGCTCCGCACACCGCGACTCAAGAAGAAATGACGGCGGGCAAATCGACGGAGACAACCCGCGCCTGGCAGCGGATGTTGTCGGGACGCCGGCTGGACCTGCTCGACCCGTCGCCGCTCGATATCGAAATCGTCGACATCGCGCATGGACTGGCGCGGGTCGCGCGCTGGAACGGCCAGACCGGCGGGGCGCACATCTTCTCGGTGGCCCAGCACACGCTGCTGGTCGAAGCCGTGATGCGCCAGCAGATGCCGCGCGTCGACATCCGCCATCGTCTCGCCGCGCTGCTGCACGACGCACCGGAATATGTCATCGGCGACATGATCTCACCGTTCAAGGCGGTGCTGTCAGGCGAATACAAGGCGGTGGAAAAGCGGCTGCTCGGCGCGATCCATATCCGCTTCGGCTTGCCGGCCGTGCTGGCGGACGAGATCACCCAGCAGATCAAGGCCGCCGATCGCGGCGCCGCCTATCTCGAGGCGACGCATCTGGCGGGATTTTCGCAAGCCGAGGCCAAGCGGCTGTTCGGCCGCGATCCGGAACTGCCCGAAGCGACCGAGCGCGACTATCTGACGCCATGGACCGCCGCGCGGGCCGAGAAGCAGTTTCTTGGGCGCTTCAAGGCATTGCACGCCTCGTAGGGCACCGCAAAACGTGCCGCCGGTTGCGCCGCAAAACGACAAATCGGCATGGCACCCCCGCCTTTGCCCGTTCGGGAGCAGCCGTTATAATCCGGCACCCCCGATAGAAGGACCATCATGCTTCACGTCTGCTCGCTTGCCGCACTCTCCGACACGGTTCGCGCCACCGGCGCCAGCCATGTGCTGACCGTGATGGCCAATGTCGACCAGGTGCAGCGGCCGCCTTCCGTGCTGCCGGCCAACCACCTGAAAGTGTCGATGGACGACATCATCGAACAGATGGACGGGTTCGTTGCGCCCAACGAGTCGCATATCGAGAAGGTGCTGAGCTTCGTGCGCGGCTGGGATCGCCAAGCACCGATGGTGGTGCATTGCTACGCCGGCATCAGCCGCTCGACCGCGAGCGCATTCGCCACGGTCTGCGCGCTCAATCCGCACCGCGACGAAATGTCCATCGCCCGGATGATCCGCGAGGCCTCGCCGATCGCGGCCCCCAACCGGCTGATCGTCAGCCTCGCCGACAAGGCGCTGGGACGCGAGGGCCGGATGCTGCGTGCACTCGACGCGATGGGTCCCGGCAGCATGAGCGTCGAAGGCCGGCCCTTCCGCATCGATCTGGACTAAGCGCGGCCGGTCACGCCCGATCGCTTGAACTTCCGGTCCTCCTCACTGCACTACTAGGTTGCGACGGGCCGCTGGCTGGCCAAGTCCGGCGCGTCCTGCCGGAGGCCCAATGTTCGATTCGCCGTTCGACTTCCTGACGCTCGTCCTCGCCATCGTCGCGATCATTTTCGCGCGCAAGGCGCTGGGCCGGATCGACCTGCTCCAGCGCCGCCTGGATGCGATCGAGGCCGCGGGCGGCGCCGCCGTGCGGACGGCCGTGCCGCCGCCGCTGGCCCCGCTGCAGGAGTTCGAGCAGACGTCGCCGACGGCTCCTTCCGTAGCGCCGCCACCGCTCCCGGAGGCGGCTCCCGGCGAACCGGCCGCGCAGACCGAGCCAGCCGCGGACGCGCCAGGTGCCGTACCGCCGCCCCTGCTGGAGCCGCCGACCCCGCCGCAGCCTGCACCCGGCTTCGAGGAGACGCTCGGCACGCGCTGGGTGGTGTGGATCGGCGGCCTGACGCTCGCGCTCGGCGGCTTCTTCATGGTGCGCTATTCGATCGAGGCCGGTTTGCTCGGCCCCGGCGTTCGCACGATGCTCGGCGGATTGTTTGCGCTGGCGCTGCTCGGCGCTGGTGAATGGACCAGGCGCCAGGAAAGCATCTCCAACATCGCGGCGCTGCCGATCGCCAACATCCCGGCGATCCTCACCGCGGCGGGCACCGCGGTGGCATTCGCTACCGTCTACGCCGCCTACGCGCTGTATGACTTCCTCGCCCCGGCAACCGCCTTCATCCTGCTCGGCATGGTCGCGCTCGGCACGCTGGCGGCCGCGCTGCTGCACGGACCCGCGCTGGCCGGGCTCGGCATCGTCGGCGCCTTCGTCACGCCGCTCCTGGTGTCGTCAGACAAGCCCGACTTCTGGTCGCTCTACGTCTACCTCGCCATCGTCACGGCGGCAGCCTTCGCGCTTGCCCGCATCCGGCTGTGGCGCTGGCTCGCGGTCACGACGATCGCCTTCGCGCTGCTGTGGACCTTCCCTTGCCTGCAATGCGGGCCCGAGATGATCGCGCCGCACGTCTTCCATGTCACCGCGGGCTTTGTGCTGGCGGCGCTGCTCGTGGTCTGCGGCTTCATGTTCGGTCCCGACGGCGACGGCGAGGAGATCGAGCCGATTTCATCTAGCTCGCTCGCCGCCTATCTGCTCGGCGCGATGCTGATTGTGCTCAACAGCGCGCACGCCGACGTCGCGATGATCGGCTTTGCCTTGCTGACGGCGGGCAGCCTTTTTGTCGCCTGGCGCGCGCCTGCTGCTACCCGTGCGATCGGCGCCGCGTCGATCTTCGTGTTCATTGTGTTCGGCGAATGGGCCGTCCGCCGCAACGTCGACATGCTGGTGCTGCCTGGCGGTGCGATTCCCGGCATCGGCCCGTCCGCGACCGACGGCTCGGTCTCGCTGCATCTCGTCACCGCGGCGCTGTTCGCAGCCGCCTTCGGCATCGCCGGTTTCCTCGCGCAACTGCGTTTTGCCACCACGAAGGTCACGGTGACCTGGGCCGCGGCGGCGGTGTTCACGCCGGTCGCGCTGCTGGTCGCGCTCTATGCACGCATCGCGCATCTCGACCGTTCGATCCCGTTCGCGATCCTCGCCGTGCTGCTGGCGGCGGCCTACGCAGCCGCGACCGAGGCGCTGACCCGGCGCGGCGAGCGGCCGGAGCTGTCGCCTTCGATTGCGTTGTCCGCCACCGGCGCCCTCGCCTCGTTGGCGCTGGCGCTGACGTTCGCGCTCGACAAGGGCTGGCTCACCATCGCGCTCGCGCTGGTGTCGATGGGCACGGCGTGGCTGTCGGTGCAGCGGCCGATTCCGTTCCTGCGCTGGCTTGCCGCGATCCTGGCCGGCATCGTCGTGCTGCGCATCGGCTATGAGCCGCGGATCGCGGGCGACGCCGTCGGCACCACGCCGATCTTCAACTGGCTGCTGTGGGGCTATGGCGTGCCGGCGCTGTCATTCTGGGCGGCAAGCCATTTCCTGCGCCGCAGCGGCGACGACATCCCGCTGCGCATCGTCGAATCCGCCGCGATCCTGTTCACGGTGCTGCTTGCCTTCATGGAGATCCGCCACGCGGTCAACAGCGGCGATGTCTATTATGCCAGCGCCGGGCTGACCGAGGTCGCGCTGCAGGTCGGCGCGACGCTTGCGATGGCGATCGGACTGGAGCGGCTACGCCTGCGCAGCGGCAGCATCGTGCACAATATCGGCGCGATCCTGCTGACTGCGTTCGCCGGGCTCGCCAGCCTGTTCGGGCTGCTGGCGCTGGAGAATCCGATATTGTGGCCGCAAAGCGTCGGCGGCAGCTTCATCAACCTGCTGCTGCTCGGCTATGCGCTGCCGGCGGTGCTGGCGCTGCTGCTGTCCTATGCGGTGGCGGGCCATCGTCCTGCCGGCTATGCCAACACGATCGCCGCCGGCGCGCTGGTCCTTGCGCTCGCTTACGTGACGTTCGAGATCCGCAGGCTTTACCATGGACCGGTGCTGACACGCGGCGAGACCACGGGCGCGGAGCAATACACCTATTCGATCGCCTGGCTGATGTTCGGCGTCGCGCTGCTCGGCATCGGCATCGTCGTCAACTCGCAGCGGGCGCGGCTCGCGTCGGCTGCGGTGATCGGGCTGACGATTCTGAAAGCCTTCCTGATCGACATGTCGACGCTCACGGGTGTCTACCGGGCGCTGTCGTTCATGTGCCTTGGCATCGTGCTGGTCGCGATCGGCTGGCTGTATCAGCGGATCCTGTTTCGCAGGCGAACCGCTCCGCCGCTCGCGCAAGCTGAGGGTTAGGACTTGCCGTCCTGAAGGACAGCTTCAGTCGACGGACTCGGCGACCAGTCGAATCCTGAACACGGGTTTTCTGCCCTCGTCGAGCAGCTCCATGTGCCATTCGCTGTTCTGTTTCAGATTGCGCGAAATGCTGCCGAGGAAATTTCCGCAGACCTTGGTCATCTCGGCCCAGGCCACGTCGCGGCTTTCAAACTCCGTCGCGTGGTCGGATGCACCAGCGTAATCGCCGTCACTGATTCGAAAAAAATATTGCGCCATATGACTACTCAAAATCAGAGTCCCCAATGTCCCGCCTCACGGCGAACGCCAGGTATTGAGTAGCGAGCAAGGCGTGGCGACCGCCATCCGTATGACTACGGCTTGGCGGCGCTATTCCCGCTAGCGCGCAGATGAAAGGTTAGTCGGTGGAGCGGCGCAATTCCGGCGCGCTCTCGACCTTGGCGGGCTCGGCCTTGACCGGCTCGAGCTTCGCGCTTCCGACCTGCGGCGTCTCAACGCGCGGCACTTCGGTCTGCGAGGCATCCGCGGATCGGGTGCGCGGATGCAGCGAGCGCGGACGCGCCGCCGCGCGCGCCATCAGCATCTGCTGGCCGCCCTGGTGATGGAAATCGCAATAGGCAAAGCCCATGCCGGAGACCGAGCCGCGGAACGAGCGGTCGTCCTGCTTGTCGAGATTAAAGCACGGTTCGAACGGAATGCCCTTCAGCGACGCGCAAACGCTCTGACCGCGGATCTGCAGCGTGTTGCCGGGCAGGCGCAGGTGACGGATCGGCCCCGAGCCGGAGAACTGGACCGAGCCTGCCGCACCCAGATCGTCGAGGATGCGACCGGCGCCGCGGGTGCCATCGAAACAGGTGAACGCGAACACCTTGCCGGCGACGAACCTGCGGGCCTCATCGGCGTTCATCATGCCCGCGAATGCCGGCACGACCATTGCTCCGGCCGTGACGGCCCCCAACACCAAACGCGCAAGCATGAGCTACTCCACTTACGAGCGCGGGCACTCGCTCCTTGTTGCGCATGACCCCCGCACCAACGCTTTTCGACGTCTGCGCGAGGAAACCCGGCCCCCCGGGATCATGCTGCAAGTCTCTTTACCCGCTGCTTACCATACCAACAGTGGCAACATTGGAGCAGCTTGGTTGGTAAAGTCTGAACGTCCTCAGACTATTTTTACCACGATGCGGCCGCGGACTTGGCCACCGAGGATTTTCGCGCCAAAGCCCATGACTTCGTCCAGGACGATTTCGTGAGTGATATCAGCCAGTTTTGCCTTATCCAGATCGCTGGCAAGGCGGCGCCAGGCGGTCCTCCGCAGTTCGATCGGACACATCACCGAATCGATACCGAGAAGGCACACACCCCGCAAAATGAAGGGCGCGACCGACGACGGCAGATCCATACCGGCCGCCAGACCGCAGGCCGCGATGGCTCCGCCATACTTCGTCATCGACAGCAGGTTGGCGAGCGTGGTCGACCCGACGCTGTCGACGCCGCCGGCCCAGCGCTCCTTCGCCAGCGCCTTGGGCGCACCTGACAGTTCTGCGCGGTCGATCACCTCGGTGGCGCCGAGACCCTTGAGATAGTCGGTCTCCGACATCCGCCCGGTCGACGCGATGACGTGGTAGCCGAGCTTCGACAGCACGGCGATCGCCACCGAGCCGACGCCGCCGGCGGCACCCGTGACCACCACCGGGCCGCTCTTCGGGGTGAGACCGTGCTTCTCCAGCGCCAGCACCGAGAGCATCGCGGTATAGCCGGCGGTACCGACCGCCATCGCATCGCGGGCCGAGATGCCGTCGGGCAGCCGCACCAGCCAGTCGCCCTTGACCCGGACCTTTTCCGCATAGGCGCCGAGATGGGTCTCGCCCATGCCCCAGCCGTTGCAGACGACCTTGTCGCCCGCCTTCCAGTCCGGATGGCTGGATTGCTCGACCGTGCCGGCGAAATCGATGCCGGCGATCATCGGGAACCGCCGCACCACCGGCGCCTTGCCGGTCAGTGCGAGGCCGTCCTTGTAGTTCAGCGTCGACCACTCGACGCGGACGGTGACGTCGCCGTCCATCAGCTCGGCTTCGTCGAATTGGGTGAGTGCGGCGGTGGTACCCTTGTCCGCCTTGTCGATCCTGATTGCCTTGAACGTTGCCACGATGTGCACTCCCCGTAATCTTGGTTTCGGGGAAATGGTTTACCCCATCAGGCAGGCTGCGCAACCGGGCGGACGACGGGCTTTTCGACGATCGGCAGGTTGATCAGCGCGGACAGCACGCCAAACAGCACCGACAGCCACCAGATCGGGGTGTAGGAACCGTACTGCTCGAACACGATGCCGCCGAGCCAGACTCCGAGGAAGCCGCCGACCTGATGGCTGACGAAGGCGAAGCCGTACAGCGTCGAAAACCAGCGCGTGCCGAACATCAGCGCCACCAGCGCCGAGGTCGGCGGCACCGTGGAGAGCCAGGTCAGGCCGGAGATCGCGCCGAACGCAATCGCCGAGAAGGTCGTGATCGGGAACGAGATGAAGGCGATGATCGACAGCGCGCGGGTGAAGTAGATCACCGACAGGATGTAGCGCTTCGGGAAGACGTTCTGCAGCCAGCCGACACTGAGCGAGCCCACGATGTTGAACAGGCCGATCGCCGCGATCACCCAGCCGCCGGTCGATGCCGGAATGCCGCGGTCAGCGAGATAGGCCGGCAGATGCACTGTGATGAAGGCGAGCTGGAAGCCGCAGGTGAAGAAGCCGAGCACCAGCAGCACGTAGGAGCGATGGCCGAACGCCTCCGCCAGCGCGGTCTTGAACGACTGCTGATCGGCCGGCGCAGCGTCATTCGTCTCCGCCGGCGGCGTCGAGAGCGCCAGCGACAACGGCAGGATCAGCAGCATCAGTGCGCCGAACACGAGGAGCGCGGTCTGCCAGCCGAAATTGTCGATCATCGCGACGCCGAACGGCGCGAACAGGAATTGGCCGAACGAGCCCGCGGCGGTGCCGGCGCCGAGCGCGATGCCGCGCTGCGCGGGCGGCAGCAGCTTGCTGAACGCCGACAGCACCAGGTTGAACGAGGAGCCCGACAGGCCGAAGCCGATCAAGACGCCGGCGCCAAGGTTGAGCGAGAGCTGCGTCGCCGAGTAACGCATCAGGAGCAGGCCCGCGGCGTAAAGCAGTGCGCCGACGACCATCACACGCAGCAGCCCGAAGCGGTCGGCAATTGCGCCGGCGATCGGCTGGCCGAGCCCCCACAGCAGGTTCTGCAGCGCCAGCGCGAGGCCGAACACGTCGCGGCCCCAGGTGAATTCATGGCTCATCGGCTGCACGAAGAAGCCGAGGCTGGAGCGCGGGCCGAAGCTCAGCAGCGCAATCGCGCAGCCACAGACGATGACGACAAGCGGCGTGCGCCACGTGCCCGACGTCGGTCGAAGATCCCCGGTGGTAACAGCCATCTTGTCTTCCCCCGCAACTGCTGCGCGGGGGGCCGCCCCGCCGAACGTTACGGGGAGTTAATGCAGGTGCATGAAAACCCCAAGAGGGGCTGGAGAAAAATATTCGCCTGCAGGGCTGCTCTGCAGAATCGGAGAGGATGATGACCGTCATTCCGGGGCAGGCCGGCCGCGGAACGGGAGGCAGAGGGCCCTATCGCCGGGCGCTGGCCTGCTCGGCCGAGCTCTGGGCGGCCTCGGCGAGCTGCGCCGAGATCTTGGCGGTCTCGGCCGGGTTGCCCCAGCTCGGCGCGTCGCTGCCGTCGCCCCAGGCGCGCGGGCGATAGAAGGTATGGACGCCGAACTTGTACATCTTCTTCATCTCGCTGACCCAGGACGGCCGCACCCAATAGGCGTGGTAGTGGGTCGAGCGGTCGACTTCCGGCAGCCACAATTCGCCGTCGAGCATCGCCTTCGCGATCTTCTTGGCGCGATCCCACATGTCGGGCTCGCGGACGACGTCGGGGACGTTGTCGCAGGCGAAGGTGAACTGACAGGCGTAATGGCGATTCTTGTTCTGGTAGACCACGCCGCACACCGTCTCCGGATATTTGCCGGAGAAGGCGCGGTTCAGCACCACCTGGGCGACCGCGATCTGGCCACGCACCGCTTCGCCGCGGGCTTCGAAATAGACCGCCTCGGCGAGGCACTTCTCCGACTTGGCGCGCGACTTCTCGTTGAACAGGCCGAGCCGCTCCGCCGGCGTCTTGGTGTGCTGATCGTCGGCATTGACCTCGCCCTTCGGCGCGATGCTCTCGCCCATCTCGCCGGCCTTGACCGGACCGTCGGCATCGACCGGCAATGACGCCATCACCTTCATGTCGGGATCGGGCGTTGCTACCGGCGTCACGACAACCGGCGCCTCGCCGGGCTGCCAGCGCTCGAGGTTCTCCGGCGTGCCGAGCGACGAGCCGAAGAACAGGCTGGCGGTCTGGAGTGCGAACGGGTCGCGCTCGCGCGCCGCATCGGTGGGCGCAGCTACGGACTTCGCGGGCGCGGGCTTCAGATCGTCGAGCGGGCTGGCCTCGAGCGAGAGCGACACGTCGTTCTGCTGCGGCGACGGCTTGGCATATTGCGGCAAGGGCGGCGCGCGCAGCGCCTCCTGCAATTCAGGATCGAGCGGCGCGCTGTCGGCCGGTGCGGTCGCGGTCTTCATGCCCTTGACCGACGAATTCGATGTCGCCGGATCCTCGTTCGCCGGCGCCGTATTTGCAGGCTCCGCAGGTTCGACCTGATCGGGCCGCCGGACGACGAGGCGATCGCCCTTCATGGTGCGATCGACCTTGGGAAAATCGGATGCTTGATAGCGCGGCGGCGGGGCCGTGATCGGATTGCGCGTCACCGTTCCGGTGATATCGAGGTTCGAACTGTCCAGTCTCGCGAGCAGGATTTGCGGCGCTTGCGGCGCGGACGTGCCGATCGGACGGCCGAAACTGTAGGTCGCGACCTGGATGGAGCCGACGGCGGAGGCGAAGACGCGCTTCTGCCAGCGCTCGGCGACGCCGGGCTGCCGGGCCAGGAGCGAGGCAATATCCTGATATCCGATCTCGGTCGGCATCAGTGCGAAGATGCCAAGACCGAGACCGAAGAGCGCAAGACGTGCGCCCTTCGGCTGGTTACGCGACACAAACATCGTACGCTCACGCAACGCTTACTGAGTGCAATCGAACGCGGTACATCCGCGCAATTCGACCTTTCTCGTTGCTAAACCGTTTAGGTTGCCGCGGAGTTAATCGGCGTTGCTCGCGCGCTACACTCAAGTGATCGCGCATGTTTCGCATGTTGCATTGCGCGCCTTGGTAAACGCGCGGCGCATGAAAGTCGTAAACAACAGGTCAACGGAGATGGTGAATAGTCGTTCGTGAAGAACTGGCGCCGGCGCCCGGCTTAAGCGGTGTTTCGAGCCGGGACGGTCTCGAAGAAGGCTCGGATGATGACACGCAAGAGCTCTGCGAGCCATCGCAGCAGCAGGCCGAAGTTATAGCCGGCAGCGGCGAGAACAGCGTTGATGCGGTCGCCGAGGCGTCCCTTGAGATAATTTCTGTCCATGCGGTGCTCGGCCTTGACGTGGCCGATGACGGGCTCGACAGCCGCGCGACGCTTCATCTCGCGACGGATGGAAGCTGTGACGCGGCGGACCTGACCCGAGA
>NZ_JAGKJL010000061.1:0-50633 GCF_020329495.1 Bradyrhizobium australafricanum
GGCCATACTCCGCCGCATGGCCGCGTATCGTATTGGTCAGCTGGGTGCGCCGGACGATCAATCCGTCGCGGACACCCATCAGCATCAGCGCGGCCTGCTGCTCGGCCGTCTTCACCGGCACGAAGCGCATGCTCGGCCGGCTCATCGCTTCACACAGGCCTTCTGCATCCCGCCCGTCATTCTTGTTCCGCATCACGTAGGGTTTGACCAATTGCGGTGCCATCAGCTTCACCTCGTGACCGAGCTTGGAAAGTTGACGCGCCCAATGTTGCGAAGCCCCGCAGGCCTCCATCCCGATCACAGTCGGCGGCAATTTGGCGAAGAACTCCAGCACTTGTTTGCGCGACAGCTTCTTGCGCAGCACCACCTGCTCCGCCGCATCAACCCCATGCAGCACAAAAATATACTTCGACGTATCAATCCCAATGCGGATAATCTGGTTCACGGACGGCTCCCTTGTATGAGATCTAGACAACCTCATTCTGGCACACTGATGCCGTAGGGGGCCGTCCACACCATCAACCACAGCATTTGATCATGAACGGGATCGTGGCCCCAGCGTCGCGCAACAATTGCGATCCGGGGCAATGGGTCTTGGCTTTCGCCAGGACGACATTGAGTGTGTGCGCGGTCTGTGAGTCACACATCCGGAATTGGGCGGGACCGTCGCTCCGTGGGCCGAAGCGGCGATCCCTGATCGCGCGAGGTGCATGGTCGGGTGTGGGCAAAATGTCGGCCAATCCGCACGACTGGGGACATGATAGATCGACAAGCGCACGCGGCAATTGCCATTCTGGACTAGCCCCGAGTGACAGATTCAGCGGCAAGCATGCTCCACAGCGCAGAAGTAGTAGCGCGGCGCAGCAATCGCGGTTCCTGGTAGATGAGAGTCCGAAGAGAGGCATAACGTCATGGGTGGAGGCTGGCCGCTACGGCCTCCGAAGCCGCCGTCCAGCCCCAGCTCACCCCCCTGAGCTGGGGCGCGCCGGAGCGCACGAAGCGCAGGAGGGGTAGGCCAATCAGAGGCGCGAGCTGAGTTTCGTCGTCGCGGCCTTCGACGCTGCCTTTGACTTTGCGCGCGGCGTCACGCCATGTCTGGACGATGCTGCAATTCGGGTATGTCGCTTGCCGGCCAGCTTTGTGTGCCTTGATACCGTACGATGAGCAGCATACTCCCGACCATCGACCGGTGCGAGATGCGCTGGGTCTCCATTCAAGTATGGACGCCCAACTCCGAACTGCTTTTCGTGCTCGTCGATCCATTTCCATAATCGCTTGGTCTCGGTTGCACACTCCTCCTTGCTCCCGCCATTCATGCTGACGACGTCTGCGGCGAGCCCGTGACCATAGCCCCCACGCGCGCTGCCGCCGTGATAGGACTTGTCATTTGCGGCCTTCAGCCCGCTTGCAATCGATTGGCGGTAGTCATCGCGGAATCCGCTTGTGATCCCGGGCGCCAGTCCGGCCTGCTCCGCTGCATGGAGCATATAGAACAGCTTTTGCTTGAAGGCTCGATCCATCCCTCCGATCACGTAATCCATCAGAGGCATCCCGGCTTTATCCGCGGCTTTGGGGTCCTTCCATCCGAAGTCATTTTCGACCCGCTTCGGGATGCTGCGTGTGACGGTGATCAGTTTGCGCTTCCGTTTGATGATCACGTCCTTTTTTTCGTACACGACGATCCAGTCGGTCTTCGGCGCTCGCGTGTAGAGCGCGCCAAGGAACCGGTCGATGCACGCCTCGGCAACAAAGCATTCGTCCAGGACCAGAACTGTATCAATATTGTCCGGGGCGGCCTTGAGCGGGTCGGTAACGTTGGCGGTTTGAGAGGCCTGCTCAGCTTGCTTCTCGCTTGGCGTCGTCGACAGAGCCTCGGGCGACGCTCGGTCCGCATCCGGCAAGACACTCCCGTTGGCATCGGATTGAGCCGACGGTTCGGATGCCGTCACCTGCCGGCTCGACTCCTCAATGGGCGACGCTGCACGCACGTCGTGAACGACGGCGCAGCATGACAGTGAAACCAGAGACGAGACAATGCGTAACCAACCAGCCCCGCAACCGAACCGACTTCGCCTGGCGCCATGAAATTCTCTGAGAGATGACATCGGCATTGGCAATCGACATGAGCTAAATTGATCATGGCAGCGTGCCATCGCGCTCCGGGCTTGGCAACCAGTTACCCACCACAGAATTGCCGCCGAGCACGAAACTATTCAGATAGGCCGAAAGAATTCCTCACGTGCAGGTTTGACAGGTGTTGCCGGGTTGCCCGCCGGATCAATCCGCCGCGTCCGAGACGCGTCTGGCAGGACAACCCTCGTCCGTGTTCACCGATCCACCGTTAGGTGGATTGCTGCCTGCCCGGTGGCCAAACGAGAGTCCTCCGCGAGGACCGGTGTCGTTTTCGACAATGTTGGCGAGCGGCGGCCGCTCACAACATTGAAGGAAACGACATGCGCGATTTCATGGCCATCGGTCGTTCGGTGGCGGTTGCGGAGCGTGGCATGGCCGCGACCTCGCACCCGCAGGCGACGCTGGCCGCGGTCGAGATGCTGAAGGCCGGCGGCAACGCCGTCGATGCCGCGGTGGCGGCGGTCGCGGTGCAGGGCGTCGTCGAGCCACAGATGACCGGGATCGGCGGCGACTGCTTCGCGCTGTATTCGCCTGACGCCGGCGAGCCGATCGCGCTGAACGGCTCGGGCCGCACGCCGGCCGCAACCGAAGTCGAGAAATTTGCCGCGAGCGGTGCGCGCGACATTCCGCCGACCGCGCCCGAGGCCGTCACCGTGCCCGGCGCGATCGATGCGTGGTGCCGGCTGGTCGCCGATCATGGCAGCAGGTCCCTGGAGGAGATCTTCCGGCCGGCGATCGCGGCTGCCGAGCGGGGCTTTTGCGTGACGCCGCGCGTCGCGGAGGACTGGCGCCGCTTCCGGGCACGGATCGAGATCGACGGCAATGCGGCTGCGCAGTTCCTGCCCGGCGGCAAGGCGCCTGAGGTCGGCGACATCCGTACGCAACCCGCGCTCGGCCGCACCCTTCGCCGGATCGCGCAGCACGGGCGCGACGCGTTCTACGCGGGCGAGGCTGCCGACGAGATGGTGGCTATCTTGCGTGCCCTGGGCGGCGCCCACAGCACCGACGATTTCGCCGCCCAAGCCTCCGACTATGTGCGCCCGATCTCGGCGCGCTACCACGACCACGACGTGGTCGAGTGTCCGCCAAACGGGCAGGGCCTAGCCGCGCTGATGATCCTGCGGACGCTTGCCGGCTTCGATGTCGGCAAGCTCGGAGAGGCCGATCGCATCCATCTGCTGGCCGAAGCCACCAAAGCGGCCTACCGCGCGCGCGACGCCTTCTTTTGCGATCCCGCCACCAGCAAGGTCGATCCGGCCGCATTCCTTGCCGACGACTATATCGGGAGAATCCGTGGAAAAATCGACATGCGCCGCGCGTCCGCGCCCGCGACCTGGGACGATATCGAGCATCGCGACACCGTCTATGTCACGGTGGTCGACCGCGATCTCAACGCCGTCTCGCTGATCAACTCGCTGTTCTATCCGTTCGGCAGCGGCATCTACGCGCCGAAATCGGGCATCCTGCTGCACAACCGCGGCTGGAGCTTTCGCGCCAGGCCCGGACATCCCAATTCGCTCGGGCCGCGCAAGCGGCCGATGCATACGATCATTCCGGGCCTGCTGCGCAAGGGCGGCAAGACCGTGATGTCGTTCGGCGTGATGGGCGGGCACTACCAGGCCGCGGGCCACGCCAATCTGCTGTCGAACATCTTCGACATGAAGATGAACATCCAGGCCGCGGCCGAGGCGCCGCGCTCCTTTGCCTTCGACGGCGCGCTGTCGCTGGAGACGACCATTTCTCCCGGGATACGCGACGACCTTCGCGCCCGCGGCCACGATGCGCGGTTCTCGGAGGAGCCGATCGGCGGCTGCCAGGCGATCCGCATCGACCATGCGAGGGGCGTGCTGTTCGGTGCCTCCGATCACCGCAAGGACGGCCTCGCGCTGGGGTTTTGAGGGGCGGTGAGGCTTTTACAGTTGTCATTGCGAGGAGCGACAGCGACGAAGCAATCCATATCACCGCCCGCGGAGTGATGGATTGCTTCGCTCCGCTCGCAATGACGTGGATGGACCGATGTGCCCCATGACTATCATCCTGAGCTGAGGCCGCCGCCCGCATTGCGGCAGGCGGCGGAGCATCCACCGGACGGTGGATTGTTCCAAATGCCGACATGCCGAACGTTTGGCCATCATGCCGGCGTCGTGCGCGGTTCGCCCTTGTGCACCGCACGGTGAGCGGCTGATCGCTCCAGGCCTTCCCAATCGAGAAGTTTGATCCGTATGAACAGGACATTCGCCGACACGGTCTTCCGCAACGGCCGGATCTACACGTCGAACCGCGGGCAACCTTGGGCAAGCTGCGCAGCCGTCAAGGCCGGCCGGTTCATCGCGGTGGGCGAGGAACGCGACGTCGCGGCGCTCATCGGCGAGGGGACGGCGACCGTCGATCTCGGCGGACGCATGGCGATGCCGGGGATCGTTGACATCCACAATCACATCATGATGGGCGGACAGGCCGATCTCTACGAGCTGCGCTTCTCCAACGCCGACAGCATTCCAAGGATCGCGGAGACCCTGCACAAGGCTGCCTCAGTGGCTGCGCCGGGCGCCTGGATCGTCGGCGGGCAGTTCGGCAATAATCTCCTGAACGAGATGAACACCGCGGAGTCCTGCGCATTGCTCGACGCGGCCTGCCTGGGCCATCCCGTCGTATTGCGCGACGACACCTATCATAATCGCTGGGCGAGCTCGGCGGCGCTGCGGCTGGCCGGTGTTGCGGCCGACACGGCTGATCCGACCGACGGCGAGATCGGCCGCGACCTCAAGTCCGGAACGCTCACCGGGATCATGATCGAGGCCGCCTCCGGCCTGGTCGAGCGGGCGCTCGCGGCCTCCGGCCACTACACGGCCGAGATGGACCGCGCGGCGGTGGCGCGCTCGATCTCGGTGCTGAACGCCTATGGCGTCACCGCCTTCATCGACGCCGCCAGCATGCAGCCGATCATGGCGGCGCTGAAGGGGCTCGACGATCGCGGCGAGCTCACCGCCTGGGCGGTGTGCGCGATGCCGGTGGTCGAGCCGGGCTTCATGTTCGGCAAGGCCGGCGAGGAGCTGTTCGCGCTGCGCGAGGATTACCGCGGTGCGCATGTGAAGCCCGATTATGTCAAGGTGTTCCTCGACGGCGTGCCGGGCGCCAAGACCGCGGCCTTCCACGAGCCGTATGTGGCCGACCCGGTGCGCGGCTGCTGCTTCCGCGGCTCCACCATGCTGACCGTGCCGGACCTGATCCGTTGGCTCGGGCGCTGCGAGAAGCTCGGCCTTGCCGCGAAGATCCATTGCGCGGGCGACGCCGCGGTGACGCAGGCGCTCGACGCCATCGATGTCGTGCGCAGCTTCAACGGCCCGACCCATCTGATCCATCAGATCGCGCATGCGAGCTATATCGCGCCCGACGATGTCAAGCGCTTCGCCGAGCTCGGCGTCGCCGCCGACCTGTCGCCGATCATCTGGTATCCGACCATCTTCCTCGAGGCGCACAAGGCCGCGATGGGCGAGGAGCGCGCGCAGCGCTTCTGGCCGAACAGGGATTTGAAGGAAGCCGGCGCACTGATGGCCGGCGGCTCGGACTGGCCGGTGATCCCGATCCCCGATCCCTGGCAGGGCATCGAGGGCATGGTGACGCGGCAGAATCCGACCGGAGATTTTCCCGGCAAGTCGCTGTGGGCGGAGCAGGCGCTCGACCTCAAAACCGTGATCGACATCTACACCATCGACGCCGCGCGCGCGGCCGGGCTCGGCCAGTCGATCGGCTCGATCGAGGTGGGCAAATCGGCCGATTTGATCGTGCTCGACCAGATGATCTTCGACATCCCGCCGGATCAATTGGCCGATACGCGGGTCGAGATGACCTTCTTCGAGGGCCGCAAGGTCTACGAGCGGGGCGCGTGATGGCAGCGGTGGATCAGATTCCGGTCACGGTGCTGACCGGCTTCCTCGGCAGCGGCAAGACCACGGTGCTGAACCATTTGCTGCGCCAGCCGGCGCTCAATGGCGTCGTCGCCATCATCAACGAGTTCGGCGAGGTGGCGCTGGATCATCTGCTGGTCGAGAGCAGCGAGGACCGCCTGGCGCTGCTCGACAATGGCTGCATCTGCTGCTCGGTGCGGGAGGATCTGATCGAGACGCTGGCCGACCTCGCGTCGCGACGTGCGGCAGGAACGATCCCGCCGTTCCACCGGGTGCTGGTCGAGACCACCGGGCTCGCCGATCCCGTGCCCGTGCTGCACACGCTGATGACGGCACCCGATGTCCTCAGCCGCTACCGGATCGACGGCGTGGTCGCGACCGTCGATGCGGTTAATGGTGCGCACACCCTCGCGGCCCATGGCGAGGCCGTCAGGCAGATCGCGGTCGCCGACCGGCTGCTGGTGACCAAGACCGACCTGGCCGCCGATGATGCACTGGCGCGGCTCGATGCGCAGCTTGCGACGATCAATCCGGTCGCAACGCGCTCACACGTGCGGAACGGGATCGTCGATCCGGCAAAAGTCCTCGATGCCGGGCTGTTCGATCCGGCGGCGCGCTCCGCTGATGTGGTGCGCTGGTTCGATCTGGCAGCGCAGGCGGCGAACACGCCGCACCATCACGGGGATCACCATTGCGACGGCGAGGCGTGCAGCCACCACAGTCACCACGCGCACGACACCGGCGTATCGTCCTACAGCCTGATCATCGACGAGCCGATCCAGCGGGAGGCGTTCGCGCGCTGGCTCGATTATGTCGCGGCGCTTAGAGGCGAGGACCTGCTGCGCTTCAAGGCGATCGTGCATGTCGCCGAGCAGCCCGATGCGCCCATGGTGGTGCACGGCGTGCAGCACGTGTTCCATCCGCCGATCGCGCTGCAGGGCTGGCCGTCGGCGGACCGGCGCTCGCGGCTCGTCTTCATCGTGCGCGGCATCCCGCGCCAGATCATCGAAAACACCTTGTGCAAATTCGCCGCGGTGAGCCGTGCGGCGATCCAGCGATCGGCTGCGTGAGCCGCGGTCAGGCATTTTCATTGGTTGTGGAGGGAGAGGGACATGACTGAGACAAAGAACAATACGGCATCCGGCCGGCTCAATCGGCGCACGCTCTTGAAAGCGGCCGGTGCCACCGGTCTCGCATCGGCGATGAACGTGCCGCTGGTCAATCTCGCGCGGGCCGCCGGCAACACCATCAAGATCGGCTGGGTCGGCTGCCTCTCCGGCGTCCGCGCGCAGTTCGCCGAGCCCGATCCCTGGATCCATGAGCGCATCAAGGCGCGGCTGAAGGACGGCCTGAAGATCGGCGGCAAGACCTATCAGGTCGAGCTGGTGTTCAAGGACAATCAATCCGATCCGAACCGCTCGTCGGTGATCGCGAGCGAACTGGTGCTGCGTGAAAAGTGCGACCTGATCCTGATCGAGGACGGCGACGCCCAGCCGCCGGTGCAGGAGCTCGCCGACGCCCGCGGGATTCCTACCATCTCGACCATGGTGCCGTGGCAAGGCTGGATGTTTCCGCGCAAGTCGACGCCGGACAAGGGTTTTCCCTACAGCTACCATTTCTTCTGGGGTGCCGACGACGTTGCGAAAAATTTCTTGGGTATGTGGCAGTCGGTCGACACCAACAAGAAGGTCGGCACGCTCTACATCGACAACCCGCCGGGCCAGGCGTTCTCCGATCCGAAGCTCGGCCTGCCGGCGGGCATCTCGGCGGCCGGCTATCAGGAATTCTCGGCCGGCAAATTCCAGATCGCGACCGACGACTTCACCAACCAGATCGCGCTGTTCAAGAACAACGGCGTCGACATCGTCTCCGGCTTCACATTTAGCAATCACTGGGTGACGCTGTGGAATCAGGCGGCGCAGGCCGGTTTCAAGCCGCAGATCTGCACGGTGGCGGCGGCCTTCCTGTTCCCGGCCGCGGTTAATGCGCTCGGCGATCGCGGCGACGGCATGTCGACCGAGGTGTGGTGGACGCCGGCCTATCCATTCAAGTCCTCGCTGACCGGGCAGAGCGCTGCCGAGCTCGCCGCGGAGTGGGAGAAGACCACCGGCAAGCAGTGGACCCAACCGATCGGCTACGCCCATGCGCTGTGGGAGGTCGGGCTCGCGGCGTTGCAGAACAGCGATCCAAAGGACAAGAACTCATTGCGCGATGCGATCGCCGGCCTCGACATGGAGACCGTGGTCGGCCGGGTCAAGTTCAAGGACAGCCCGATCAAGAACGTCGCGGTGACCTCGCTGTCGGGCGGGCAATGGCGCAAGGCCAAGGGCGGCAAGTCGAAATACGAGCTCCTGATCGTGCACAACGGAACGGCACCGTTCATCCCGAAGCAGGCCGATCTCCAGCTGCTCTCCAAGCTGGCCTGAGATGGCACGGCTTCTGCGCGTCAGCGGGCTGTCGAAGCGCTTTGGCGAGATCGTGGTCGCCGACAATGTCAGCTTCGCGCTGGCGCGCGGCGAGTGCCTCGGCGTGATCGGCCCGAACGGCGCCGGCAAGAGCTCGCTGCTCAACCTGATCGTCGGCCTGCTCACCGCCGACGGCGGCTCGATCATGCTCGACGACAGAGAGATATCAGGCCTGCCCCCGCACCGCCGGGCGCGGATGGGGCTCGGGCGAGCGTTCCAGATTCCGCAGCCGTTCCCGCATCTGTCGGTCTATGAGAACGCGCTGGTCGCGGCATCCTATGGCGCCGGCCTCACCGGCGAGGCGGCATCGAGCTGGACCATGGAGGTGCTGCAGCGCACCGGGCTCGACGCCAAGGCGGACAAGCTCGCCGGCGCATTGGCGCTGATCGACCGCAAGCGGCTGGAATTCGCCAAGGCGCTGGCCTCGAAGCCGAAACTGATCCTGCTCGACGAGATCGCGGCCGGTCTCACGGAGCCCGAGGTCGAGCGCCTCGTTGCCATCATCCAGTCGGTGAAGGCCGACCATGCCACGATCTGGATCGAGCACATTCCGCACGCGCTGCGCGCGGTGTCGGATCGCATCCTGGTGCTCGACTTCGGCCGCAAGGTGCTGGAGGGACCGCCGGCCGAGGTCATGGACAGCGCCGTGGTGCGCGAGATCTACATGGGATTGAAGGCCGATGGCGTTGCTTGATGTGAACGGCCTGCAAATCTTCTACGGCGATCTGCAAGCCGTGTTCGACATGAACTTCACCGTCGCGGACGGCGAGGCGGTGGCGCTGGTCGGCGCCAACGGCGCCGGCAAGTCGACGTTCCTGAAGGCGCTGGTCGGTCTCAACGAGGAGCGGCGCGGGGCCGTGCAGTTCGACGGCATCGATATCTCGCAGATGCCGGCGGAAGAGGTGTCGCGGCTCGGCCTCATCATGGTGCCCGAGGGCCGCCTGCTGTTCGACTCGCTGACGATCGAGGAGAACCTCTTGATGGGCAGCGTCAACCGGCGCAAAGGCAGCTGGACCTTGCGGCGGGTGTTCGACCTGTTTCCGATCCTCGAGGAGCGGCGGCGGATGTTTCCTGGCCAGCTCTCCGGCGGCCAGCAGCAAATGGCGGCGATCGGCCGCGCGCTGATGTCGAACCCGCGGCTCCTGCTGTGCGACGAGATCTCGCTCGGGCTCGCGCCGGTCGTGGTCGAGCAGATCTACCGCTCCTTTGCCGACATCCGCCGCGAGGGCACCGCGGTCGTGCTGGTCGAGCAGGACGTCAAGCGCGCGCTCGCGACCTCGGAGCGAATCTATTGCCTATTGAAGGGGCGGGTGTCGCTGACCGGCCCGGCGCAAGGGTTGCAGCCGGAGCAGCTAACGCACGCCTATTTCGGTAACTAGCCAGGATTGGCACGACATGATCTGGGTTGAGACATTGATCAACGGGGCTCTGCTCGGCGGCCTCTATGGGCTGCTTGGCATCGGGCTCGCGCTGGTGTTCGGCGTGATGCGCGTCGTCAATATCGCGCATGGCGAGTTCATGGTGCTGAGCGCGTTCTGCGCCGTGCTGCTGGCCAACCTGTTTCCGGAGGTGTCGCCGCTGTTGATGCTGATCCCGGTGATCGCTCTGTCCTTTGCGGTCGGATGGCTCTATCAGGCCGCCATCGTCAACCGCGTCGTGACCTCGCCCGATCCGCTGTCGCCGCTGCTGCTGACGTTCGGCGTTTCGGTGATCCTGCGCAACGTGATGGTCGAGGTGTTCGGCGCCGACGTGCGCAGCCTCCAGGTCGGCGAGCTGTCGCGCGCCAGCCTGGAGATCGCGGGCCTCAACATCGGCATCATGCCGTTGCTGACGCTGGTGCTCGCCGCGCTGCTGTTCATGGCGCTGCAACTCGTGCTGCGCCATACCGAGTTCGGCCGGATCGTGCGCGCCACCGCCGACCGCCGCGATATCGTCCGGCTGTCCGGGGTCAAGCCGGACCGGGTTTATAACTATGTCATGGGCCTGTCGCTCGCGCTCGGCGCGATCGGCGGCGTGCTGCTGGCGGTGCGTTCGAGCTTCACGCCGTTCTCGGGCGCCGAGCGGCTTCTGATCGCGTTCGAGGTCGTGGTGCTCGGCGGGCTCGGCTCGTTCTGGGGCGCGCTGCTCGGCGGCATCGCGCTCGGCATGGCGCAATTGATCGGGCTGAAAATCGATCCGAATGCCGGGCTGCTCTATGCGCATCTCCTGTTCTTCATCATGCTGCTGATCCGCCCGTCGGGTCTCGTGTCGAGCAGGGTGTGATGCCGATGCCGACGCGGACAATTCTCATAGCCTCTGCGATCGTGCTCGTCGCGGTGATTGCCGGCGCGCCCTTCGTCCTGAACGAGGGATTCCTGCGGCTCGCGACCGAGTGCCTGCTCTTGCTGACGATGGCGCAGATGTGGAACCTGCTGGCGGGTTATGCCGGGCTGGTCTCGCTTGGCCACCAGGTCTTCATCGCCTTCGGCGCTTATGCGCTGTTCCTGACCTCGGGCTGGCTCGAGGTCACGCCGATCTGGGTGCTGCCGGTCGCGCCGCTGGTGGCGGGGGCCGTTGCGGCCATCATCGCCTTTCCGCTGTTTCGTTTGCGCGACGCCTATTTCTCGATCGCGATGTGGGTGTTCGCCGAAATCATCGGCGCGTTCACGATGAAGTCGCAGGCCGTCGGCGGCACGTCGGGCGTGCCGCTCGCGACCAGCAAGCTGATCGATTTCGACTGGTTCGAGCCGACGATGTTCTGGCTCGCCGGCGGCCTGACGCTCGTGACCATCGCGGCGCTGTACAGGATGATGACGTCGAG
Organism: Bradyrhizobium australafricanum; assembly: GCF_020329495.1. NCBI lineage: Bacteria > Pseudomonadati > Pseudomonadota > Alphaproteobacteria > Hyphomicrobiales > Nitrobacteraceae > Bradyrhizobium > Bradyrhizobium australafricanum. The sequence goes on from NZ_JAGKJL010000061.1 coordinate 11,307, forward strand.
CTTCGGGCTCGGGCTGATGAGCGTGCGCGACAATGATCTTGCCGCGATGAGCGTCGGCGTTGACGTCCGGCACAATCGTTTCGTCGCCTTCGTGCTCTCGGCGGCGGGATGTGGGCTTGCCGGCGCGCTCAGCTTCATGGGCAATCTGTTCATCGCGCCGCTGGCGGCCTTCGACGTCAACTGGTCCGTCTACATGATGTTTATAGTGATCATCGGCGGTATTGGAACGCTGGAAGGTCCGATCCTCGGCGTCATCATCTTCTTCGGCCTGCGCGAGCTGATGACCGGACCGCTCGGCCTATCCGGCGGCTGGTATCTGGTCGGGCTCGGCATCATTGCCGTCGTGGTGATGATTGTGGCGCCGCGCGGCATCTGGCCGGCCTTGCGCGATCGCATCGGCGTGCGGCTGCTCGATGTCCATCGCGCCGCGCCACGCCCGGCCGCGGCCGCGATCCTGCCGGCGGCGTCGGAACAGGTTACCGGATGAAGGAGCGGGCCTTCACGTCGCCACCGTTGCTTGTATTCTGACAGTTCTAGCTTTGAGTGGAGGGCGGAATGGCTCTGATTTTCAGGCATGGCGTGTGGGCAGTGGCCGGTCTGATGGTCGCGACATTGGCGGCGCCGCTGCCGGCGCAGGCCGAGCGGCGGATGTGGCCGCAGGCGGCCGCAACGCACCCGATGGACGGGCTCACCACCGACGAAATCCGCTCGGTCTCCGATATCCTTCGCAGCGCCGGAAAGCTCGACGATTCGGCGCGGGTCGTCTCCATGTCGGTCGACGAGGATCCCAAGGACGAGGTGCGGGCGTGGAAGCCCGGACAGCCCTTCACGCGCCGGGCCAGCGCGACGCTGCTGAGCGGCGGGCATCTCTACGAGGCGCATATTGATCTCGCCACGCGAAGCCTGCTCGGCTGGCAGGAAGTCAGGGATCACGAGGCTGCGCTGACCATCGATGAGCTGATCTCCGCCGGCGACCTGCCGAAGCAGGACCCGCGCTGGATCGCCGCGATGGCCAAGCGCGGCATCACCGATTTCCGCAACGTCATGTGTCTGCCGCTGACGGTCGGTCCGGTGAGCGACCCGGCCCTGAAAGGCCGCCGCCTGCTCAACGTTCCCTGTGTTGACACCACGGGCGCTGCCAACAATCTCTGGGGCAAGCCGATCGAGAACCTGTTCGCCCAGGTCGATCTCAAGAGCAAAACGGTGCTGTCGGTGACCGATCTTGGCGTGGTGCCGCCACCGCCGCAGACGCCGTCCCACGCCTATGCCGACTCCGGAACATATCGCAAGCCACCGAAGCCGATCGAAATCGCAGCGCCCGAGGGCAGCAATGTGAAGGTGGAGGGCGGCCAGGTCCGCTGGGACAACTGGTCGTTCCATGTCCGTCTCGAGCCGCGTGTCGGCGCCGTGCTGTCGCTGATCCGCTACGACGACCACGGCACGCTCCGCGACATCGCCTACCAGATTTCGGCGAGCGAGATGTTCGTGCCCTATATGGATCCGGCGCCGACCTGGTCGTTCCGCGCCTATATGGACATCGGCGAGTATGGCTTTGGCGTGCTCTCCAGCGAATTGCAGCGCGGCGTGGATTGTCCCGAAGGCGCGCATTATCTCGACCTGACGATCTCGGATACCAAGGGTGCGCCGGTCGTGTCCAAGGGCGCGGTCTGCATCTTCGAGCGCCCGACCGGCGATCCGATCTGGCGCCACAGCGAGCTGATCAACAACACCGCCGAGGTGCGGCCGAACAACGAGCTGGTGGTGCGGATGGCGCCGGTGGTCGGCAATTACGACTATCTGGTGGACTACGTGTTCGACCGTGCCGGCAATATCGATGTGCGGCTCGGCGCCTACGGCATCGACGCGACCAAGGGCGTCGCGAGCAAGACACTGAGCGACCCGACGGCTGCGCAGGATACCGCCTTTGGGACGTTGGTCGACGAACGGCTGCTCGCGGTCAATCACGATCACTACATGACGTTCCGGATCGACATGGACGTCGACGGCACCTCGAACCGGCTGGTCGAGGATCGCTTCAATGTCCGCCGCCTGGAGCAGGGTCAGCGCAAGAGCCTCTGGCAGGTCGACACCAGGCCGGTTGCGACCGAAGGGCCCATCACTATGCCGCTGAACGCGGCGCAATTCAGGGTCGAGAGCACGGGCAGGACCAACGGCCGCGGCTACCGCACAAGCTATCAGTTGATGCCCGGCCACTCCGACGTCTCGCTGCTCGCCAAGGACGATCCGATCCAGCTGCGTGCCGGTTTCAGCGCCTACACGTTGTGGACCTCGGCCTACGCCAAGGACGAGCGCTACGCCGCGGGCATGTATCCGAACGGAAACCCCGAGGTCGACGGCCTGCCGAAATGGACGGCGGCCAAGCGGCCGATCGAGGACCGCGACCTCGTGCTGTGGTACACGGTCGGCTTCCGCCACGTGCCGCGCGCCGAGGATTGGCCGGTCATGCCGGGCCTATGGCATGGCTTCCGGCTGCGTCCGTTCAACTTCTTCGATCGCAATCCCGCGCTCGACGTGCCGCCGATGGTGAATGCCAGGGAGACGAAATGAGCGGCCGCATGCATCGCATGGGAGCCGTGGTCGGCGCGCTGTTGGCGTTGCTGGCGACCGGCCCAGCCGCGCGTGGCGCAGCGGCCGAAAACAGCAGCGTTGACGATGCGTCCTTGCTCTATCTGAGCACCAGCGACTGGGAGAGGCAACCGGCGCCGCGCAAGGTCGCGCTCGCGGCCGACTTCATGCGCATCTTCTGCACCGACCAGCGGATGTCGGCCATATCGCTGGCCGATTGCCTTGACCGCGGCAAGGCGGATGGCGCGCTGTTCGAGCGCGCCATGGCTTGTGTGAGTGCGCTATCAGGAAGCCGCTGACAGCCCGGCGTCGATCCCTTCGGCGATCCGCCTCACGTCGGCCGGCGTCAGGATTAGGGGCGGCGACAGGATCAGGTTGTTGCCGGAGACACGCAGCATCACGCCGGCGTCGTAGGCGGCGTCGGCAACCTTCGCCATCGTCTCCTTGTCGGCGGGCTTCTTGCTGTCGCGATCGGCGACCAGTTCGAGCGCGGCCATCAAACCCTTGCCTCTGACGTCGCCGACCAGCGCATGCTTCGCCTTGAGCGCGGCCAGCGCCCGCGCAAGGTCCTCGCCGCGCGCGGCGACATTTTCGTCCAGCTTGAGGCGGCGGGTCTCGGCGAGCGCCGCAAGGCCCGCGGCGCAGCCGACCGGATGGCCCGAATAGGTATAGCCATGGCCGATCGAGCCGAACGTGGTCGTGTCGGCCTCGAAGGCTTCCGCAACCTGCTCGCCGATCAGCGTCGCGCCGAGCGGGAAATAGCCCGAGGTGATCGCCTTCGCCATCGTCATCATGTCGGGCTTCACGCCCCAGAGCCGCGAACCCGACCATGCGCCGGTGCGCCCGAAACCGGTGACGACCTCGTCCGCGATCATCAGGATGCCGTGACGGTCACAGATCTCGCGCGCCAGCTTCATGAAGCTGTCCGGCGGCACGATCACGCCGCCGGCCCCGAGCACCGGCTCCATGATGAAGGCCGCGATGGTGTCGGCGCCCTGGAACGCGATCTCCTCTTCCATCGCCGCCGCGCACAGCTGCGCGAGTTTTGCGGGATCGGTCTCGTTGAAGGGATTGCGATAGGTCGACGGCGCGGGGATATGGAACACGCCGGGCAGCATCGGCTCGTAGTTGCGGCGGAAATTGGCGTTGCCGTTGACGGAGGCGCCGCCGAAATGGGTGCCGTGGTAGCCCTTCTTCAGCGCCAGGAACTTGGTGCGATCAGCCTGGCCCTTGATCTTCCAGTATTGCCGCGCGAGCCGTAGCGCGGTCTCGACCGAGTCCGATCCGCCCGAGGTGAAGAAAGCGCGCACCATGCCTTCCGGCTTGAACCATTCGGTGAGCTCGTAGGCGAGCTCGATCGAGGGGCCGGATGAGGTGCCGCGGAAGCCCGAATAATACGGCAGCGCGCTGAGCTGGTCCGCGATCGCCTGCTTGATCGGATCGCAGCTGTAGCCGAGATTGACATTCCACAATCCACCGACCGCATCGATCACGGTCTTGCCGTCGATATCGGTGACTTCGACGCCTTCGCCCTTCATCACGATCCGCGGCGGCTGCGCCCGCATCTCGGCGGGATGAGCCATCGGGTGCCAGATCGGCTTGGCGTTGTTCTCAACCAGGAAGTTTCTGTCGCGCATGATCGTTCCCTGTCCGGTTGGAGCCTTTTTCGTTCCGATGGAATCGGGACCGAGCTCCAGATTCTGGTCTTGACGCGTTTTCTTCACGCGAACCGGTACCCGCTTCGCTCGAAAGCGCTTTAGTCGAACTGCAGCCCGAAATGCCGCAGCGCCTCGCTGTAGGACGCGGCAGGATTGCGCACATCGAACAGCACCGTGCGCATGTTGCATGCGGCGGCGCCTGCGATGTTGCGGCGCTGGTCGTCGACGAAGACGCAATTGTCTGCCTCCAGCGCCAGTTCGTCCAGCACGCTTTGATAGGCGCGGGGGTCGGGCTTCAGGATCCCGGTATGCGTGGCATCGACGATGGTATCGAAGCGCTTGAGGATGGAGAGGCGGCTGCGGAAATCGGTGCCGTAGAACAGGTCGAACTCGTTCGAGAGGATGGCGAGCCGGAACCCGGCATCGGCGGCGAGGGTGATCGCGCGCGCTGCCTCCGGGCGGATCACGGTGTCGGGATCGGCGCCGCGCGCTCGTTTCACGAAGGTCTCCATGTCGCGCCAGTCCTCGCCGACCAAGCGCCCGACCTCGCGGCTGCGGGTCAGCCAGTAGTCGCGTTCCGAAATCTCGCCGAGCTGCATGCTCGTCCAGAGCGGATCGCTGTCGGGCGCGAACGGTCCGAGCCATTTCAGTGTGCAGGGGGCGAGTCCGAGCGTGCGCTCGGTCAGGTCGTGGGTCTCGAACAATGTCTTCGAGATTACCCCGCCGAAGTCGAGCACCAGCGCCTGGGCAAGCGGCCTCCTCATGCGGCAACCGTGGTGCGGCCGCGAGGGACAATGCCGGCAGCGACCCATCGGTCGAAGACGCCGAGCACCGTTTCGTTGAATGCGGCGCTGTTGATGTGATCCGTGATCTCGTGCAGCTCGACCGGCGCCTTGATCGCCGATCGCATGGCGTCGACGAAGGCGGCGAGAGCGTCAGGATCGTGCAAGGCTTCGCCTTCGCGATCCCATTGCTGGATGCCGCCGGCGGGCAGCACGAAGGCAACGGGAGCGTTGGCCTGGGACAGTTTCTCGGCAATCGCGCGGGCGATCCGTTGGCGATCAGTGGATCCCGACGTTGCCGACGCAAGCAGCCGGTTATGCGCGTGGAACGGGCGATCCGACAGCTCGTCCGGAACCCCAAGCCATGCCGGGAAGTCCACCATGTCGATCGCCCCGGGCGCGACGATCTGTGGAATGCCGGCTCTGCCCGCATTCTCCAGCCTGTCAGCGCCGGAATTGACCACCGAGCCGGTGAGCTGGTTGGCGACTTCCTGCAGGCTGAGGTCCAGCACTGCGGCAAAGCCACCTTGCGCGGCGATCGATTCCATCGCGCGGCCGCCCATGCCGGTGGTGTGGAAGACGACGACCTCGTAGCCGCGCCGTTCGAGCTGCGGCTTGAGCTCGACCATGTAGCGCAGGCAGCTCTTGCCGAGCGAGGTGATCGCAACGACCGGCCGGTCCTTACGCGGCTTGATTGCGCTTCTGGCGGCGCCGACGATCGCGCCGCAGGCCTGCGACAGCACGGCGGTGCAGGTGCCGTTGAGGCCGTAGAGACCGCCGGCCCACAGGATCATCATCAGATCGGCGGCGACGCGCTCCGGCGGGATCAGATGCGAGAAGGCGACGGTCGAGACGATCAGCTTCGGCAGGCCGAGCGGCAGCGCCTGCGCGACGTCGAGCGCAAGGTCGGTGCCCATCGTGCCGCCGATCGCGATCACGCCGTCGATGGCATCGCGCTCCGCGAGCGCGCGCGCCAGATTGGCGGCGCCAACCGCCATCAGTGACATCGCGGAATTCTCGTCGCCGCTCGATGCGATCGCCTCGATCGTGGTCTGTGCGGCGGCCGCCACCGCGTGCTTGTCATGTGCCGCCTGGTACGGCGGATCGCCGAGCACGCTGATGTCCATCATGATGGTTCGGCCACCGGCGCGCGCGATGCACTCGCTCATGAACAGCAGTTCGTCGGCCTTGGTGTCTCCCGTTCCGATCAGGAGAATGCGGGGCTGCGTCATCTCAGGCATGACCTTCGGCTCGCCGGCAGGCGTAAGGGATGGTGACAACCGGTTTGCATAGCGCAGGCGGAGCGCTCGGCCATCGTGCGATCACGCTATGGGGACGCGCCTTGCCGTGACATCCACCTATCGGTTGATTGCTGCCAAAGCCTTGATTTGGCGAGGATTGCGCGGTGCCAGCGGTCTCGCTCGGAAGCCGCTTTTGTCATCGTCATAATTGTCTCGCATGCAGCAAGCCCAGATCGATCGACTACGTGCGGCCATCATTCCGGCCCAGCAGCTCTTCATCGGCGGCCGGCCGACACCGGCGATCAGCGAGGCACGGCTTGATGTCGTGTCGCCGATCGACGGCCAGCCATTGACCAGCATCGCTGACGGCGATGCGGCCGATGTCGACGCCGCGGTGAGACATGCGCGGCAGGCCTTCGAGCAGGGTGGCTGGTCGCGCGCGGCGCCGGCGCAGCGCAAGAAGGTATTGCTGCGGTTCGCCGACCTCATCGAGCGGCATGCGCTCGAGATTGCGGTGCTCGGCGTCCGCGACAACGGCACCGAGATCAGCATGGCCTACAAGGCCGAACCGCTCTCGGCCGCCGGCACCATCCGTTACTACGCCGAGGCGATCGACAAGGTCTATGGCGAGATCGCGCCGACCTCAGGCGATGTGCTCGGGCTCGTGCATCGCGAGCCGCTTGGTGTCGTCGGCGTGATCGTGCCGTGGAATTTCCCGCTGATGATCGGAGCGTGGAAGATCGGCCCGGCGCTCGCCGCCGGAAATTCGGTCGTGGTCAAGCCGCCGGAGCTTGCCTCGCTGACGCTGTTGCGGTTTGCCGAGCTCGCGACCGAGGCGGGGTTGCCCGACGGCGTGCTCAACGTCGTCACCGGCCGCGGCGCAACGGCCGGCGAAGTGCTCGCGCTGCACATGGATGTCGATGTGCTTGCCTTCACCGGCTCGGGTGCGGTGGGCCGGCGTCTCCTGGAATGCTCGGCGCGATCGAACTTGAAGCGCGTCCATCTAGAGCTTGGCGGTAAGTCGCCCAACATCGTGTTCGCCGATGTGCCTGACATCAAGCATGCGGCCAAAGTCTCCGCGAGCGGGATCTTCCGAAACTCCGGCCAGGTCTGCGTGGCCGGATCGCGGCTCTTGGTGCAGTCCTCGATCTATGATCGCTTCATGGCCGAACTGCGCGACGCCACCGCGAAGCTCCGCGTCGGCGATCCCCTCGAACTGACCTCGGATATCGGCGCCATCGCGAGCAAGCCGCAGTTGCGCAAGAACCTGGATGCCGTTGCCGGCGCGGAAGCGCAGGGCGCGACGCGGCTGATCGGCGGCGAGCAAATCCGCGCCGAGAGCGGCGGCAACTTCATGGCGCCTACGATCCTCACCGAAGTGACGCCGTCGATGCAGGTCTGGCGCGATGAGGTGTTCGGCCCGGTGCTGGCAGTGACGCGGTTCGAGGGCGAGGAAGATGCCACAGCGCTCGCCAATGCGACCCCCTATGGACTTGCGTCGGCGGTGTGGACCGCAAGTCTGTCGACGGCGCATCGTATGGTGCGCGCCATCAAGGCCGGCGTCGTGCACGTCAACGCCTATGGCGGCGCCGACATCACGGTGCCGCTCGGCGGCTTCAAGCAATCCGGCTTCGGACGCGACAAGTCGCTGCACGCCCTCGACGCCTATACCGACCTCAAGACCGCCTGGATCGCGCTATGACATCTTTGGCTGCCGAACGCGCGGGCGTTCTGAACCGATTGCTCGATGCCGAGCAGGAGCGCTTTCGCGCGCTGCACCCACGCTCGGCCGCGGCCTGGCAGGAGGGAAGGCAGCATTATCTTTATGGCGGCCCGTCGCACTGGATGCGGCGCTGGGCCGGCGGCTTCCCTGTCTATGCCGAGGAGGCGCAGGGCGCGCATATCAGGGATATCGACGGACGCGACTACATCGATTTCTGCCTTGGCGACACCGGCGGCATGTGTGGGCACGCGCCCGAGGCGGTGACCGAGGCGGCGCTCGCTCAGCTCAAGCGTGGCGCGACCATGATGCTGCCGACGGAAGACAGTATCTGGGTCGGCGCCGAGCTGTCGCGGCGCTTCGGCCCGAAATACTGGACGCTGACGACGTCGGCGACCGACGCCAACCGTGCCGCGATCCGCATCTCGCGTATGATCACCGGCCGGCGCAAGGTGCTGGTGTTCTCCGGCTGCTATCATGGCGGCGTCGAGGAGGCGCATGTCGAGATCCGCGACGGCCGGGTCGGCCTGCGCAACATGATCCATCCCAACGGCATCGATCATGATGCGGTGAGCCGGGTCGTCGAGTTCAACGATGTCGCGGGCCTCGAGGCGGCGCTTGCGCATGGCGACGTCGCCTGCGTGCTGACCGAGCCGCTGATGACGAATTTCGGCATGATCCCGGTCGATCCTGGTTTTCACCATGCGTTGCGGGAGCTGACCCGCCGCGCCGGCACCGTCCTCATCATCGACGAGACCCACACGCTGTCCTGCGGACCGGGCGGCTACACGAAGAGCCATGGACTCGAGCCCGACATCTTCGTCGCGGGCAAGGCGATCGCGGGCGGCATCCCTGCCGGCGTGTTCGGGCTCAGCCAGGAGATCGCCGAGCGGCTCTGGAAGATCGTCCCTCATGTCAATCCGCGCGAGCGGCAGTCGGCGCATCTTGGATTCGGCGGCACGCTTGCCGGCAACGCGCTGACGGTCGCGACCATGCGCGCGGTGCTGGAGAAGGTGCTGACCTCTGCGAATTACGAGCGGATGATCGGAACCGCGACCTGGCTTGCGCAGGAAGCGCGCCGGCTGATCGCAGCGGCCGGTCTGCCCTGGCACGTCACGCAGATCGGCGCGCGCGCCGAGATCATGTTCATGCCGCAGCCGCCACGCAGCGGCGCCGACGTCATTGCCGGCCGGCAACCCGATCTCGAGACCCTGCTGCATGCGTTCTACATCAACGAGGGCATTCTGGTGACCCCGTTCCACACCATGCTGCTGATGTGTCCGGCGACGTCCGCGCGCGACGTCGACACACACACGGCGGTGTTGGCGCGGTTCATCGACTTGCTGCGCGGCGCAGGAGCGATCTGATGCAGGCGCCTCCGTTCAATCTTGACGGCCGCATCGCCATCGTCACCGGCGGGGGCAGGGGGATCGGCGCCGCCATCGTGAGACGGCTCGCGGAGGCCGGCGCGACCGTGGTGATCGCCAACCGGGCTCTTGATGTGGCCGAGGCGCTGGCGCGCGAACTGACGGCCGATGGACGGGCGGCGCATTGCGTTCCGTTCGACAGGCTCGATCGCGGCAGCTTGCGGGCGCTGGTTGACGGTGTGGCCGCGAGATACGGCCGGCTTGATATCGTCGTGCACAATGCCGGCGGCTGTCCGTGGTCATCGCTTGAGGAGCTCGATGAAGCCAAGCTCGAGGATACGTTGGCGCTGAACCTCAACGCCAGCATCTGGCTCGCGCAGGCCGCAATTCCGCACATGCGTGCCGTCAGGTTCGGGCGCATCCTCGTGACGTCCTCGGTCTCCGCGCGCGTCGCGATGGGCGGCGGCGCGCATTACTCGGCGGCGAAAGCCGGCGTCAACGCATTCATCCGCGGCGCCGCCTTCGAGCTCGCGCGCGACGGCATCACGGTCAACGGCGTCGAGGCCGGCTTCATCGAAAAGCCGGGCCGCGGCACCATGAGCGCGCCGGAGAACAAGGCGAAGCTCGAGCGCTTCATTCCGATGGGGCACATGGGTAGCGCCGACGACATCGCCTGCGCGATGCTCTATCTCGCCTCCTCCGAGGCGAAATACGTCACTGGGCAGACCATCGTCGTCGACGGCGGCTCGATGCTGCCGGAGACCGGATTCGCCGTCGAACGGCAATGGGGAGTCTAGATGAGCATGATCTTTTCGGAAAACCGGTTTCCACTCTTCCGGATCATGCCCTGATGCCGCGGCTCGACGGAAAGACGGCGCTGGTGACCGGCGCAGCCACGGGAATCGGCCGGGCCACGACGGCGCTGCTGGCGTTGAGCGGTGCGCGCGTCGTGCTGTTCGGCCTCGGTAACGCCGAGCTTCAGGCCGCAGCAGCGGAGTGCGGCGGGCAGGCAATCCATGGTGACGTCACCCGGCCGGACGATATCGCAAAGGCCGTCACCGCCTGCGGGGCGTGGCTCGACATCGTGGTCAACGCCGCCGGCCTGATCGTGCCGGATCAGCCGGCCAGCGTCTCCGACGAGGTGTGGGCCAAAACGCTTGACGTCAACCTCACGGGGACGATGCGTGTCTGTCGCGCGTCCCTGCCGCTGCTCCGGCAGCGTGGCGGCGCGATCGTGAACGTCGCCTCGGTTGCCGCGTTCAATGCCAGCCCGGACAGCGCAAGCTACGCCGCTAGCAAGGCGGCCGTCGTCGCCTATACGCGCTCGCTGGCCTACGCCCACGGCGCCGACGGTATCCGCGCCAATGCGGTGGCGCCGGGCTGGGTGCGGACGCCGATGAGCGCCCATGAAATGCAGCTGCTCGCGGACCAGAACGGCACCACCGTCGATGCCGAGATTCTCGGCGTCGAACGACGCATCGCCCTGGGACGGATGGCCGAGCCCGCCGAGATCGCCGCGTGCTGCCTGTTCCTGGCCTCCGACGAGGCGTCCTTCGTGACCGGCGCAGTGCTAGTCGCCGATGGCGGCGGCCGCGCGCCGACGCAGAATCGCACGGTGTAGACGGCCGGTTGGCGTCTCGGGGCAGTCGGCCGCCACCTTGATAACGACCGGCGGATTTGGCACTCTCGCGCGGTCACGTCATTCGATCGAGGGGCGTTATGAACAAGTCATTTTCTGTGATCATTGCCGCGGCCGCTTCAATCGTCGTTCTGTCTTCGACGGCGGCGCGATGCGGCGACTACTATCCGTTTGGCGATCCGCCGTACCGGCTGGACTACGTGCAAGAGCCCCAGATCGTATCGGGCTGCTGGAAATGGAATTGGCAGCTGTACCAGTGGCAGGACTACTGCCCGGTCTACGTCAATCCGAAGGCCTATATGTTCTCGCGCTCGTCGCGCGTCGTGCTCCGCACCAAGGGGTGAGGAGAGTTCGGCTGCTTGAGGTGCTCTGCGTCACGCCCATTGCAGCGACGCAGAGCGCGCATTCATGAATGCGCGATGGTGCACGCCACCTGGTGGCGCTTGCCGAAGTTGAGCAGCGCGTTTTCCCGGAAGCCGTCCAGCCAGACGCCGCGGCCCGCATAGCGATAGCCGACGCCCATCGGAACGTGCCGCACATGGATGCCGCCACGGCCGGTGAGCAGGGAGGCCGTGACCACTTCGCCCTCGACCGACACAGCGCGCGGGCACAGCGGATATTGATGGCCGTTCTCGCAGGTGAAGACGATCTCGGTGCAGGTGCCGACCGGTGCTTTTGTGACCAGGCCAAGGTCCGCTGCCGCCGCCGGCCCGGAGCTGCCGAACGACGTTGCACCCAACGCCAAAATGCCTGCGACCGTGTAGCCAAACCGAATACGCATCAGTGCCCCCTCGTCCAGCGATAGGCTAAGTAATTGAAGAAAATATCTCGCGCTAAATGAGCAAAAAAAACTTCGGAGGTCAAACCTCTGCCCAGTGCGGTGCGGGGAGATCGGCTGGCGTCAATGCGAATGGCGTGTCAGGTGTTGCAAGTTTGCTGCAGTGGGTCTGAATTCGGCTGCGAGCTGCCCGGTAGCGTTAATGCACCTTTACCGGCCACAATTGGCCTGCAAGTGGTGTGATGTATTGAGTCGTGTTCCGGAGATTGCTTCAATGAGCTGACCGGATCGCATCACGAACGCATTTGGACGAACATCGGGGGTGGGAATGGACTTCCGTGGTGGCATTGCACGTTCGCTGCTGACCCTGATGATTGTCTCATTGCCTGCGCTGGCAGCTCATGCGCAGACTCAGGCTCCTCAACCGGCGAACGGCCGGGCAGCTGCGGCAGCGCCGGCTCAGGGCGATCAAGCCTTTTCTGGCCCGAGCTTCCGCAAAGGTCTGTGGCGCTTCGTGCGAACGCTCGATGTGGTCAGGACCGCCAACAAGAACTTCAAGTATCGGGTGGTCAACGCGGAGACGACGCGCTGCGTCGACCCGACCCACGCCATGAAGGCGACCTTTGCCTCGGGATCGATCGGAAGCTGCGTCTCGGACAAGCCGGAGAAGGTCGGTAATCAATACACCTTCGGGCACCGCTGCGATTACATGGGGACGGTCAGCACCGTCATCACCGTGCGCAGCGACGAAGCCTATACCGAGCTGAACGAGATCAGCACCGGAGAGCATCCCCGGACCGACACGGTCGTCGCGACAAGGATCGGCGACTGCGACGACGGTAGTGCGGCCAAGATTGAGGCCAAGTCTGAGGCCAAGACTGACAAGTCCGCTGCGGCGGCTTTGCAGCAGTAGCTGGCAATCAAACAGAGTGGCGGCGGACGAGGCGTCCATTCGTCCCGACGACGCAGACGCTGCGCTTCCTTTCGCGCCGAAGCTGCCCCGGCCTGAAGCAACCGGGCATTCACCGTGTTTGGCGCAAGAGCTCGTGAGAGCTTCGAGCAAAGGCCAAGCGTTTACGGGGTCTTAACACGAAATGCTCCTGAATGATGTGAGCTTGGACGTGCTTCAAGCGAAGTCACGCGATCCGCGTCAATCGGCCGGTTAGGGATTCAATAAATGACATCGCGTGAGGGCTTCGCCCCGTCGAAGATCTTCGCATCCGCGCTTGGCGTCGTGACCGCGCTTTCCGTGTTCGTGCTCGCCTCCCCGAGCGCCATGGCGGAGGAGGGATTCAGCGGGCCGACCTTCCGAAAGGGAATGTGGCGCTTCGTGCGGACGCTGGAAATCGCCACGTCCTCGAACGTCCGGCAAACGCTGCTCGAGCGCGAAATGACGCGCTGTGTCGATCCGACCCAGGCGATGAAGGCGACCTTCTCATCTCCGTCCATTGGAAATTGCCACTCTTCGCGGCCGGAGAAGATCAACAACAAATACGTCTTCTCCAACCGCTGCGACTATCTCGGGCCGGTCAGCACCGTCATCACGGTTCTCAGTGACGAGGCCTATACCGAGGTCAACAAGACCAATGTTGGTCAGGCGCCGCGGACCGACCGGGTGGTTGCCCGCCGAATCAGCGATTGCCACGAGGATAGAGCCTCGCTCAGCCAGCCGGCCTCCGCACCGAGCGAGGTGTCGTTGCAGCAGGACGAAGCCGAGGGCGAGCCGCTCTAAGGCGGCCGGTCGACGCGAGCATTCAGGGCATCAGCATTCGCGTCATCTGGTCAGATCTTTTGCTGGCCTCCCGGGCCGCTGACCTTGACGGTGATCTTCTGAATTTCGGTTCGGCCGCCCTGGTACTTGACCTCGATGGTCAGGGCGTCATCGCCGAGAAATTCCGGCGGCGCCTTGTAGAAGGCGACATAGGCCGGCACCTCGAGCGCCAGGCAGGCCTTGTAATTGGTAGCCTTCGCCTTCGCCGACTTCACCACAACCTTTCCGGCAGCCGGCGCAGTGACCAGGCGGATGGTCGGCAGCGGCCCCGACGTGCAATCTGGTAACACGTTGAGATAGAGGCCAATCTGGGTGTCCCGGTTGGCCAGGGCGCGAACCTGGCGCTCCACCGTGGTCTCCTGCGGGACAGGTTGTGCAGGGGCTTGCGCGGCCGCCGCGCCGAAGCAGCCCCAAATCAAGACAGCGGCACACGCCTGAAGAATCACCCGCATCGACTGCTGCTCCAAATCGCCGGGAAGGACGAACGGGGGCCGGGGAAATACTGCCTTTGGCCAAGTTAATCCGGCTAAGCCGTTGTTCTTTCAGCTTCGACCTGTCCGATCTTTACCACACTTCCACGGAAAGCATTGATTAACCAAATACATTTCTTGACCGCGGGGAGGGTTAACAATAGCCTAAAACTAAATTTTTCTACAACTTTTCCTCTAATCGCATTTTGCGGAGTTGATAATGCAGGGTTCGTTTCAGGTCGCTCAGGCAACCGGCACCGGCAATTCCACCAATTCGGCTCCCGTACGAATTTACAAGCTGACCAAGCCGCTGACCGATCAGGCGGTGGTCGTCAATCTTGGATACGACCAGAAGGTGAAGGTCGATTTTTCGTCGATCGCCAATGAAAAGATCACGCTGGTTCACGTCGGCGAAAAGCTGATCATCCTGTTCGACAACCAGTCGACCGTCACGGTTGAGCCGTTCTTCGACTCCCGTACGGATGGACAGAAGAATGTCACGATCGAGATGGCGCCGGGACGCGAGGTCTCGGTCCAGGAATTCGCCAGTCTGTTTCCGATCACCACGGATGCCTCCGTGTTGCCGGCGGCCGACGATGGCGGCAACTCGAACGGCAACGCGCAGGCGAGCGGCGCGGATTTCCGCCCGTTCGCGGTTGATCCGCTAGCTCCTGTACCGACCAACGTGTTGGCGCCGCAGGAAGAGTTGCCGAACCTCGTGACCCCTGTGCCGCCGACCGGCTTCGTGCTGGGCATTGCTCCGCCTCCGACCATTTCCGGCAACCCCCTGTCGGCGCTGATTGTCGACGAGAGCTTCCTGACCGCGGCCACCAACCATGGTGTCGCCGGTTCGGGGCTCGGACCAGCAGGGGCAACGGTCGCGTCTGTGCAGGTGTCGTTCAACGTCACGGTACCGGGCGGCCAGCAGTCGCTGACCTATGCGCTGTCGGTCACGACACCAAACGAAGATTCCGGTCTGATCGATTCGGCGACCGGTCAGCACGTTCTGCTGACGGTCAACGCGGCCGGCGTCGTGGAAGGGCGCACGGCGATCAGTGGCGATCTGGTCCTCACGGTCTCGGTTGACACCGCGGGTCATGTGACGCTGACCGATCTGCGCGCGGTTCATGAGGCAACACCGGGCAACTTCAATGAAGGGATCACGCTGGCATCGGGTCTGATCACGCTGACCGCCACCGTGACTGACAACAACAATCAGTCGGCAAGTGCGAGCGTTGACGTCGGCTCGCATCTGACGATCCTTGACGATGGTCCGGTGGCGGGCACGGTGACCGGCGCGACCGACACGCTGGTGTTGGACGAAACGCGTCCTGTCGGCAGCGACACCGCGGGCGGCACCACGCCGACCGGCCTCGCCAGCGTGACGGCGGACTTCTCCAACAATTTCACCGGCGGTAGCTACGGCGCCGACGGTGCCGGCAGCACTGCCTACACGCTGCATCTCACCGGCGTGAACGTGGCCTCCGGCCTCTATGCGCTGGATCCGACCGACACCAACCCGGCCCATTTCGGGCAGGGTGCGCAGATCGTGCTGAACCAGTCCGGTGACACCATCACCGGCTCGGCGAACGGCACGACCTACTTCACGATCACGATCAACGAGACGACCGGGATCGTGACCTTCACCCAGGTCAACAACATCTGGCATGCCGATCCGACCAACCCGGATGACGCTGCGACGTTGACCCTCTCCAGCGCCAGCCTGCTGCAGGTGGTGCAGACCATCACTGACGCGGACGGCGACAGCGTGACAACGCCGATCGACCTCGGTGGCGGCGTGTTCACAATCCAGGACAGCGGTCCGACGGCCGGCACGGTGATCGAGAAGGAAGGGCCGGCGGAGACGCTGGTGCTGGACGAGTCGCGCCCGGTTGGTAGCGACACGCCGGCCGGCTTTGCGCCGAGCGGGCTTGCCAGCGTGACGGCGGACTTCTCCCACGACTTCACGTCCGGCAGCTACGGCAGCGACGGACCCGGCCATACCGCCTACACGCTGAAGCTCACCGGCTCGAACGTGGCCTCGGGTCTCTACGCGCTGGATCCGACCGACACGACCACTGCTGACGGCGACGGCATCGGACAGGGCGCGCAGATCGTCCTCAACCAGTCCGGCAACACGATCACCGGCTCGGCCGGCGGGACGACGTATTTCACCATCACGATTGATCCGTCGACCGGGATCGTGACCTTCACGCAGTCGAACAACATCTGGCATTCTGACCCGAAGAATCCGGACGATCCGGCAACGCTGACGCTGTCGAGCCCCAGCCTGCTGCAGGTGGTGCAGACCATCACCGACGCGGACGGCGACAGCGTGTCGACGCCGCTCGATGTCGGCACCCGTGTGTTCACCATCCAGGACAGCGGCCCGACCGCCGGCTCGGTGACCGGCCCGACCGACACCCTGGTGCTGGACGAGACCCGTCCGGTTGGCACGGACACCGCGGGCGGCACGACGCCGACCGGCCTCGATTCCGTGACCGCAGACTTCTCCAACAACTTCACGCCCGGCAGCTATGGCAGCGACGGCCCGGGCCACACGACCTACGCGCTGAACCTCGCCGGCGCGAATGTGGCGTCCGGTCTCTACGCACTTGATGCGACCGATATGACCACCGCCGACGGCGACGGCATCGGGCAGGGCGCGCAGATTCTGCTGAACCAGGTCGGCAACACCATCACTGGCTCGGCTGGCGGCACCAATTACTTCACGATCACGATCGATCCTTCGACCGGGATCGTGACATTCACCCAGCTCAACAATATCTGGCACTCCGACCCAACCAATCCGGACGATGCGGCGACGCTGACGCTGTCTGGCGCCAATCTGCTGCAGGTGGTGCAAACCATCGTCGATGCCGACGGCGACAGCGTGACGACGCCGCTCGATGTCGGCACCGGCGTGTTCACGATCCAGGACAGCGGCCCGAGCGCCGGCACGGTGATCGCGGCGGCGGATACGTTGGTGCTGGACGAGACCCGTCCTGTCGGCACCGACAATGCGGGCGGCGCCGCGCCGACGGGCCTCGACACCGTCACGGCGGACTTCTCCAACAACTTCTCGGCCGGCAGCTACGGTAGCGACGGCGCGGGCAACACGGCCTACACGCTGAAGCTGACCGGCGTGAACGTGGCCTCCGGCCTCTACGCGCTGGATCCGACCGACACCGACCCGACCCACTTCGGCCAAGGTGCGCAGATCGTGCTGAACCAATCCGGTGACACGATCACCGGTTCGGTCGGCGGGACCACCTACTTCACGATCACGATCGACGAGACGACCGGCATCGTGACGTTCACCCAGCTCAACAACATCTGGCACGCCGATCCGACCAATCCGGATGACGCCGCGACGCTGACCCTGTCGGCCGCGAACCTGCTTCAGGTGGTGCAGACCATCACCGATGCGGACGGCGACAGCGTGACAACGCCGCTCGATGTCGGCACCGGTGTGTTCACGATCCAGGACAGCGGCCCGACGGCGGGCACGGTGACAGGTCCGACCGACACCCTCGTGCTGGACGAGACTCGTCCCGTCGGCAGCGACACCGTAGGCGGCACAGCGCCGACCGGGCTCGACACTGTGACGGCGGACTTCTCCAACAACTTCACCGGCGGCAATTATGGCAGCGACGGCGCGGGCAACACGGCTTACACGCTGAAGCTCACCGGTGCCAACGTCGCCTCCGGCCTCTATGCGCTGGATCCGACCGACACCGACCCGACCCATTTCGGGCAGGGTGCGCAGATTCTGCTGAACCAGGTCGGTGACACCATCACCGGCTCGGCCGGCGGCACCAACTACTTCACGATCACGATCGACGAGACGACCGGCATCGTCACGTTCACCCAGCTCAACAACATCTGGCATTCCGATCCGACCAATCCGGACGATGCAGCGACGCTGACGCTCTCGGCGGCCAACCTGTTGCAGGTGGTGCAGACCATCACCGATGCGGACGGCGACCACGTGTCGACGCCGCTCGATGTCGGCAACGGTGTGTTCACCATCCAGGACAGCGGCCCGACGGCGAGCGCGCTGTCTGGCGCAACGGACACGCTCGTGCTCGACGAGACGCGTCCTGTTGGCACCGACACCGCGGGCGGCACGACGCCGACCGGCCTTGCCAGCGTCACGGCGGATTTCTCGAACGGCTTCGCCGGCGGCAGCTATGGCAGCGATGGCCCGGGCAATTCGGCCTACACGCTGAAGCTCACCGGCGCCAATGTCGCGTCCGGCCTGTATGCGCTGGATCCGACCGACACCGACCCGACCCATTTCGGGCAGGGTGCGCAAATTCTGCTGAACCAGGTCGGCAACACGATCACCGGCTCGGCCGGCGGCACCGATTACTTCACGATCGCGATCGATCCCTCGAGCGGGATCGTGACCTTCACCCAGCTCAACAACATCTGGCACTCCGATCCGACCAACCCGGATGACGCCGCGACGCTGACGCTGTCGCGTCCGGAAATCCTGCAATTGGTGCAGACCATCACCGATGCCGACGGCGACAGCGTGACGACGTCGCTCAACCTCGGCTCCGGTGTGTTCACAATCCAGGACAGCGGCCCGACCGCCGGCACGGTGACCGGTCCGACCGACACCCTCGTGCTGGACGAGACCCGTCCCGTCGGCACGGATACGGCGGGCGGCACGGCGCCGACCGGCCTCGACACCGTGACGGCAGACTTCTCGAACAACTTCTCGGCCGGCAGCTACGGCAGCGACGGTCCGGGCAACACGGCCTATACGCTGAAGTTGACCGGCGTGAACGTGGCCTCCGGCCTCTATGCGCTCGATCCGACCGATACCGACCCGACCCACTTCGGCCAAGGTGCACAGATCGTGCTCAACCAGGTCGGTGACACGATCACCGGTTCGGCGAATGGCACGACCTACTTCACGATCACGATCAATGAGACGACCGGCATCGTCACCTTCACCCAGCTCAACAACATCTGGCATTCCGATCCGACCAATCCGGACGATTCTGCGACGCTGACGCTGTCGGCTGCCAATCTGCTGCAGGTGGTGCAGACCATCACCGATGCGGACGGCGACAGCGTGACAACGCCGCTCGACGTCGGCACCGGCGTGTTCACGATCCAGGATAGCGGCCCGACGGCGGGCACGGTGACAGGTCCGACCGACACCTTGGTGCTGGACGAGACCCGTCCTGTTGGCAGCGACATCGCAGGCGGCACGGCGCCGACCGGGCTCGATACCGTGACGGCGGACTTCTCCAACAACTTCACCGGCGGCAACTACGGCAGCGATGGTGCGGGCAACACGGCCTACACGCTGAAGCTCACCGGCGTGAACGTGGCCTCCGGCCTCTATGCGCTGGATCCGACCGACACCGATCCGACCCACTTCGGGCAGGGTTCGCAGATCGTGCTCAACCAGGTCGGTGACACCATCACCGGTTCGGCGAACGGCACGACCTACTTCACGATCACGATCAATGAGACGACCGGGATCGTGACGTTCACCCAGGTCAACAACATCTGGCACTCTGATCCGACCAACCCGGACGATGCCGCGACGCTGACCCTGTCGGCGGCGAACCTGCTTCAGGTGGTGCAGACCATCACCGATGCGGACGGCGACAGCGTGACGACGCCGCTCAATCTCGGCACCGGTGTGTTCACGATCCAGGACAGCGGTCCGACGGCGGGCACGGTGACGGGCCCGACCGATACCCTGGTGCTCGACGAGACCCGGCCCACCGGAACAGATACCGCGGGCGGCACGGCGCCGATCGGCCTCGACACCGTGACGGCGGACTTCTCCAACAACTTCACTCCCGGCAGCTACGGCAGTGACGGCCCGGGCAACACGGCCTATACGCTGAAGCTAACCGGCATCAACGTGGCCTCCGGCCTCTATGCGCTGGATCCGACTGACACCGACCCGGCTCACTTCGGGCAGGGCGCGCAGATCGTGCTCAACCAGGTCGGTGACACCATCACCGGCTCGGTCGGTGCGACCACCTACTTCACGATCACGATCAACGAGACGACCGGCGTGGTGACCTTCACGCAGGTCAACAATATCTGGCATTCCGACCCGACCAACCCGGACGATGCCGCGACGCTGACGCTGTCGGCCGCCAACCTGCTTCAGGTGGTGCAGACCATCACCGATGCGGATGGCGACAGCGTTGCGACGCCGATCAACGTCGGCACCGGCGTGTTCACGATCCAGGACAGCGGTCCGACCGCGGGCACGGTGACCGGCCCGACCGATACCCTCGTGCTGGACGAGACGCGTCCTGTTGGCAGCGACACCGCCGGCGGCACGGCGCCGACCGGGCTCGACACCGTGACGGCGGACTTCTCCAACAACTTCACCGCCGGCAGCTACGGCAGCGATGGTGCTGGGTCGACGACCTACACGCTGAAGCTGACGGGCTTGAACGTGGCCTCCGGCCTCTATGCGCTCGATCCGACCGACAAGACCGCCGGCGACGGCGACGGCATCGGGCAGGGAACGCAGATCGTGCTCAACCAGGTCGGTGACACCATCACCGGCTCAGCGAACGGCACGACCTACTTCACGATCACGATCAATGAGACGACCGGGATCGTGACGTTCACCCAGGTCAACAACATCTGGCACTCCGATCCGACCAACCCGGACGATGCGGCGACGCTGACGCTGACGCGCCCTGAGTTGCTGCAGGTGGTGCAGACCATCACGGACGCCGATGGTGATAGCGTGACGACGCCGCTCAACCTCGGCAGCGGCGTGTTCACGATCCAGGACAGCGGCCCGACCGCCGGCACGGTGACCGGTCCGACCGACACCCTCGTGCTGGACGAGACCCGTCCCGTTGGCAGCGACACCGCAGGCGGCACAGCGCCGACCGGGCTCGACACCGTGACGGCGGACTTTTCCAACAACTTCACCGGCGGCAGCTACGGCAGCGACGGTGCTGGCAGCACGACGTACACGCTGAAGCTCACCGGTGCCAACGTCGCCTCCGGCCTCTATGCGCTCGATCCGACCGACAAGACCGCCGGCGACGGCGATGGTATCGGACAGGGCGCGCAGATTCTGCTGAACCAGGTCGGCAACACCATCACCGGCTCGGTCGGCGGCACCAACTACTTCACGATCACGATCGATCCGTCGACCGGCATCGTGACCTTCACCCAGCTTAACAATATCTGGCACTCCGATCCGACCAACCCGGACGACGCGGCGACGCTGACGCTGTCGGCTGCCAATCTGTTGCAGGTGGTGCAGACCATCACCGATGCGGACGGCGACAGCGTGACGACGCCGCTGAACCTCGGCACCGGCGTGTTCACGATCCAGGACAGCGGTCCGACCGCCGGCACGGTGACCGGTCCGACCGACACGCTCGTGCTGGATGAGACGCGTCCTGTTGGCACCGACACCGCGGGCGGCACGGCGCCGAACGGGCTTGTTTCCGTGACGGCGAACTTCTCCGACAACTTCACCGGCGGTAGCTATGGCAGCGACGGTGCTGGTTCGACGACCTACACGCTGAAGCTGACGGGCTCGAACGTGGCCTCCGGCCTCTATGCGCTCGATGCGACCGACAAGACTGCCGGCGACGGCGATGGCATCGGACAGGGTGCGCAGATTCTGCTGAACCAGTCCGGCAACACCATCACCGGTTCGGTTGGCGCGACGACCTACTTCACGATCACCATTGATCCCGCAACCGGGATCGTGACCTTCACCCAGGTCAACAACATCTGGCACTCCGATCCGAACAATTCGGACGATGCAGCGACGCTGATGCTCTCGAGCGCCAACCTGCTGCAGGTGGTGCAGACCATCGTCGATGCCGACGGCGACAGCGTGTCGACGCCGCTCGACCTCGGCACCGGCGTGTTCACAATCCAGGACAGCGGCCCGACGGCGCCGACAGCGACGGCCAGCGCAGCTACGATCGGCGTGGACGAGACGCCCGGCGTGCAGACCACCGGCGGCGCGAGCGACGTGCTCGGCTCCACTGCGATCACGTTCAACGGTGCCGCCAGCACTGTCGCCGCGCTGTTCAGCACGGTCGCGAACAAGGGCGTCGACACCGATGTGTCGGCAGCGTCACTTGACAACGGTGCGCTCAGCTTTGCCTCGACGGGCGCGAGCAGCATCCTGACGGTGGCCGGCGGCAGCTTCGGCTCTGACGGCGCGGGGTCTACGACCTATGCGTTGAGCGTCCTCAGCGCTGCGTCAGGCCTGACATTGACGGATGGCACAGGGATCGCGCTGTCGCTGGATGCCAGCGGCCGGATCATCGGTACTGTGGGCAACGATGCCGCCAACCCCAGCCTCACGGGCCAAACGGCCTTCGCGATCGCGATCGATCCGATCACCGGTCAGCTCTATGTGGCGGACTATCTCTCGCTCCACCACAACAGCACCGCCAGTTCGAATGATCTGCTGACGATGACGGCCGGTAAGATCGGCGCGACGGTCACGTTGACGGACGCCGATGGCGATCATGTGACGGCCACCGCCGACATCAGCACTCATATCAGCTTCCTCGACGACGGCCCGAGTTTCGGCACGATCGAGCATGGAATCATTGCCGATTACGCGGGAATGTCCGTGCTAGGTAACCTACCCGTGTTCTCCGGCGCCGATGGTTTTGGCGCATATGACTTCACCTTGACTGGAAACACGGCGCCGGCCGGCCTGACGTTCAATGGCCAGGCCGTGCACTATTCCATCGACGCATTTGGACAGAATTTGACGGCCTATATCGGTGCGGCCCCATCAGCAGCGAATAATATCTTCACGCTGAATCTGGATGACACAACCGGTCACTACCTATTCACATTGCTTCAGCCATTCACGGAGACAACGATCCAGAATGTCGGCAGTTCATCTTCCTTCGGCTCGGGACCATCGGAGGAGCAGGTTCTTTCTTCGAACACCGATCAACTGGCGGTTGTTTCGGGAACGACCTCCGGCGGCAGCCAAGGCGGTGTGAACGGATCTACCAACGGTTGGGGCGTCGACAACAATAACTTCGACCCCAATGAAAAGCTGCTGTTCGATTTCACCAGCGGCGCAATCGCCAGTCCGGTCGGCAACGCGGCGTTCCATCCGCCGGCAAACGAATCGGTCGCGAACTACACGTTCTCCAACTACAAGGGCGGGGACGAAATCCATTACGTCGTCTCTTATTGGGACGGAGTGCACGCCGCCTCCATCACATCGGTATCCGGTGATTTCGATCCTTCCACCCACACCACGGTCGCCACCGAATGGTCGACGCCCACAGCGCCGGCCGGCCTGCAGCTCTACACTGTCCAGTTCACGGACGTGACAGGCAGCGGCAAGGTCGACTTGGTTGGCGTCGGAGTTTCGTCGACCACGAACGTCTCCGAGGATCTGAGCTTCAACGTGTCGACGATCGACGGTGACGGCGACACGGCGTCGAGCACCATCAATATCAACATCAATGGCACCACGACCCTGCTTGGCACGGCCGGCAATGATGTCATTGTCGCCGGACCAACCAACGAGACGCTCACTGGCAATGGTGGGGACGACAAGTTTGTTCTCAATCTCAGCGCCCACGATATCATCAGTGATTTCAACAGCGGTGATACGCTCCTTCTCGACGTGGCCGGTCTGAGCCTGCCGACGGGCGTTTCAAACGCCCTTACGGCTGGTCAGTTCACGTCATCGGCAGTCACCGGCCAGACCGAGAACAACGCCAGCGCCTGGAACGAAAGTGCAAGCACGAACAAGTTCTTCTTCAACAACACGACCCAGGAGCTTTGGTACTCGGCAAATGGCACCGGCTCCGACAAGGTGGACCTCGCACATGTGAGCACCGGCGTGCCGGCGGCTACGAACGTTCACATTTTCTAGGCCAGGCTTGCAGCAAAATCGAAAATCCGCGGAGACCTCTCCGCGGATTTTTCTTGATTGAATTGTCGCCTACTTGCGGGCAATCACATCAGCACGGGCAGGAAGCCGGTGAGGGGGCTCGCTGCATCAAGCGACTCCACCCCCGTCCATTCCGTCTCCGCGGCATTGGCGGCCGCCGGCGCCGCGTCGAGCTCGTCGCCGAGCGGGAGGCGCTTGGCATAGGGGGCCGCAAACAGCTGCACGCCGCGGTCGTTGATCGCGAACATCGGCGTGAAGTTGCCGAGCTCGCCGTCATCAATCAGTTCGGAGCGGCGGCTGTCCAGGATCAGCCAATGACCGTCCAGGCGCGCCGCCAGCACGGCATGATCCTGGCGGATGGCGCGATCGCGGCCCAGCACCAGGCGCAGATCCTCGCGTGGGAAGCCGGCTTCGCTGAGCGCGATGTATTTTGCGATCGCATAGTCCTCGCAGTCGCCCTTGCCGGTCGCGAAGGTGGCGAGCGGCGCAGTCCAGCGATCGGCCTCGCCATGCTGGGCGAAGTCGCTGACATAGCGGATCGCCTGGTTGACGGCGCGGTTGGCCTCATCCAGCCGGTCGCGTCCGGCCTTGGACTTGACCGCGCCGATCAGACGAAGGAATTGCGCGGCCTGCGACGGGCAGCCGGTTGCGTTCTCGCGGCATTGCTCAAGAACGTTCTGCTCCTTTGCGAGATCGGATTCGAGGCCGCGCCATTTGCGCCACAGGCCGTTTTCCGGTGCGCGGAAGGTGAACAGGCCAAACGGCTCGGTGCCGACAGGCGGAAGCGGCTTTGCCGCGGGCACCCCGTCGGTCGCGGTATTTGGCGGCGTGAGCGAGGCGGTACGAATGGCGTTCGGACCTCGGCCGCGCTGCCGGTCCAGCTTGGCCAGGACGTCGGCGATGGTGAAGAAGGTGGCAGGCGGGCGGTTCGACGCGGCGTCCGCGGCGGGCGCGAGCTCGCCGGCGGGTTTTTCGAGAGAGCGCTCGTCCGCCGCAAACGCTGATGGCGCTGCGCAAAGACCTATTGTCAGCGCAGCTGCGGCCATCACGGCCGACGAAGCAAACTTCAGCGACTTCATATGACGTCCCCAATGTCGGGGACCGTCAACGTCTGTGCGTCGATCTGCGTCCCCGCTGTTATCGGGACGCAGACTGGGGCCTTGGCCGCTTAAGCGGAGTTAAGTGGAGGGTCCGCTACCTCGAATGTCGAAAAGGCGGTCAATCCGGGGTTTGCCGGTTCGTTCGAAATTGGACGAACCGAGGTTATGATCGGTTAACCATGGTCACTGGTCCCGATCAGCGTTCGCGCAGCGCCTCGTCGCGCAGCAGGCGGGCGGGCTTCACGATGTAGTCCAGCACAGACTTCTCGCCGGTCAGGACCTCGACCGTGGTCACCATGCCCGGAATGATCGGCAGCGGATGCTGCTCGGTGCCGAGATGATTCTTATCGGTGCGCACCATGACGCGGTAGAAGGTCTCCTGGCGTTCGGTCTTTTCCGCCTTGTCGTCGACGATGGTGTCGGCGCTGATGCGTTCAACCTTGCCCTTCAGCGAGCCGTAGACCGAGGAATCATAGGCGCTGATCTTCACCACCGCGTCCTGGTCGGGACGGATAAACGCGATGTCCTGCGGACGAATCCGCCCCTCCACCAACAGCGTGTCGTCCAGCGGCACGATGTCCATCAGGTTGGCGCCCGGCTGCACGACGGCACCGATGGTACTGATGTTCAGTTTGTTGACGATGCCGTGGACCGGCGCCTTCAGATCCGTGCGGCGCACCCGGTCCTGGGCGGACTTGATATTCTCGTCAAGCACGGCGAGGTCGGCCCGCGATTTGGCCAGATCCTCATCGGCCTGTGAGCGGAACGACGCGGTGATGTTCGCGATCTTCGATTGCGCTTCGGCCAGCTGTCCCTTCATCTCGGTTGCCTGCCGGTCAAGCCGCAGCATCTCGATCTCGGGCACGACCTTCTGCTCATACAGCCTGCGCGTCAGGGTCTGCTCGCGCTCAAGGAGCTTGAGGGAGCCGGAGAGGCGAGTGACCTGCTGGTTGAGCACGTCGATGTCCTGCGCGACCTTCTGCCCGCGCATCTTGAACACGCTGGTCTCGGTCGCGACGGCAGCGGGAACCATCTTGTCGAGGTCGTCCGGGAAGGTGATCTCGGCTCGGCCGCGCGCCTCGGCGTCGAGGCGGGCCACCCGCGCCGCCATCGCCGCGCGGCGCTCGCGGATTTCGCCGAACTCGGAAGCGAATTTCGTATCATCGATGCGCATCAGGGACTGGCCCTGCTGAACGATGTCGCCTTCCCGGATCAGGATATCACCGACGATCCCGCCCTCGAGCGATTGAACCACCTGCATTTGCCGCGACGGCACGACGCGGCCGCTGCCGCGCTTCACCTCGTCAAGCACGGCAAAGTGGGCCCAGATCACAAACGTCGCAAGCAGCGTGCAGGAGGTCCACAGCAGCATGCGGGAGGTACGCGGCGTGCGCAGCAGCGCCGCGGACCGGATGTCATTTGCAAATGCAAAATCGGAAGACGCCATAATATTCGCTCGTTATGCAGATTTCGGCTGGATCGTATTCTCGGGTGCCGGCGCCGTGGACGCGGGCTTGCCCTGAAGCAGGGCGAGCACCTTGTCGCGCGGGCCGTCGGCGACCAGGCGGCCGTTGTCGAACAGCAGCAGCCGATCGACCATGTTCAGCAATGACAGACGGTGGGTCGAAATGATGATGGTCATGCGATCATCATTGAGCCCCTTGAGCCGCTCAAGGAATTCCTGTTCGCTGCGGATATCGAAGTGCGCCGTCGGCTCGTCGAGAAACAGCACGCGCGGCTTGCGGATCAGAACGCGCGCGAGCCCGATGGCCTGCTTCTGGCCGCCCGACAGACTGCGGCCGCCTTCCGAGATGGGCATGTCATAGCCCATCGGGTGGCCGGCGATGAAGCTTTCAACGCCAGAGAGCCGCGCGGCAAGCAGGATCTCCTCGTCGGTCGCTTCCGGTTTGCCAAGGGCGATGTTGTCGCGCAGCTTGCCGAAGAACAGGTCGGTATCCTGCATCGCAAAGCCGATCCCGGCGCGCAGATCCGAGGGATCGTATTGGCGCGAGTCGACGCCATCGACCAGGATGCGGCCTTCCTTCGGCTCGTAAAATCCGAGCAGCAGCCTGCCGACCGTGGTCTTGCCAGATCCCACCCTGCCGATGATGCCGACCCTTTCTCCGCCCTCGATCTTGAAGCTGACCTTTTCGAGCGCGTTACCCGCCGCGTTGGGGTAGGCGAACGACACGTTCTCGAAGGCGACCTTGCCGTCATCGATCCGTCTTGCGACATAGGACCGGGTCGGCGAGCGTTCCCGCTCGATCGACATGATGCGGTCGATCGCCTTGAGGGCCGATAGAGTCTGCGTTCCCTTGGTGATGACGGAGGCGATCCCGGCGATCGGCGCCAGAATGCGGCCGGCGAGCATGTTTGCGGCGACCAGCGCGCCGACGCTCAGCTTGCCGTCGAGGATCAGGAAAATGCCGACGATGACGAGAAGCAGGCTCGTGATCTGCTGGGCCGTGCTCGCGCTCGTCAGCGACATCGACGACCAGAAGTGAACCTCCTCGCCCGATCGGGCGGTCGCGGCGACCGAACGCTCCCACAAGGTCTGCATGCGGGCCTCGGCGCCGGTCGCACGGACGGTTTCGAGACCGGACAGCGATTCGACCAGCACGCCGTGCCGGGCGGCCGATTCGGCCTGCAGCCGCTTGATGGCGCGATCGAGCGGTCGCTGCAGCAGGAAGCCGATCAGCATCACCAGCGGCAGCATGATCAGCGGAATCCAGGCCAGCGGTCCGGCGATGATGAACAGCACCCCGACGAAGAGAATGGCGAACAGCAGGTCGGTCGCCGAAACCACGCTTCCGGAGGTGAAGAACTCGCGCACCGAGTCGAAGTCCCGGAGTTGATTGGCCAGAATGCCAACCGAAGTCGGCCGCTGCGCCATCTTCACCGACATCACGTGCTCGAAGATGTTTGCGGCCAGTACGACGTCGATGGTCTTGCCGGTCACGTCGATCATGCGGCTGCGGACCATGCGGAAGATGAAATCGAAGACGATGCCGAGCCCCATGCCGATCGAGAGCGCGATCAGGGAGGGGATCGCCCCATTGGGGATGACGCGGTCATAGACGCTCATCGTGAACAGCGGCGTCGCCAGCGCGAGGATGTTGGTCAGAAAGGCCGCGACGGCGATATGCCCGTAGCTGCGCCAATGCGTCTTTACCACCGACCAGAACCAGTGGTTCTTTGGGATGTCGCCTGCGGCAACAACGCGCGCATCGGCCTGCGGCGCGCTCCTTACCAGGAACGCATAGCCGGTATAGTCCGTGGCCAGCGAGGCGATGTCGGCGATGCGCGGGCTGTTCGGCGTCGCCGGATCAACGACCTTGATCGTCTTGTTTGCCGGGTCCACACCCAGAAGGATCAACGCAGAGCCGTTCTTCATGACGAGGACGGCAGGCAGGACCAGCGCGGGAATGTCTGAAATGTCACGCTTGACGGCCTCGGTCTCCAGACCGGCGCGTCTCGCCGCGCGGTCGTAGAGCGAAACGGACAAGCGTCCGTCCGTGATCGGAAGCCCGCCGAGCAGAGCTTCGCGGCTGACCGCGCGGCCGTGATGAGCGGCGAGATAAGTCAGCGACGCGGTGAGGGGATCGTCGCCCAGCGCGCGTGGCCCATTTATCGCGACAGGCTTTAAGGTTGAGTCATCCGGCGAGGGGCGGACGACATCGGCCGCCGCGCTGGGGGTTCGAAACAACAACTGAAACCTCGACAAGCAAAATGGAAATGCAGCAATCGCATTTGAAGATTTCGGGCAGACTACAACAAATAGCGAACAAATTCAGCGAAACTTATCTTAACGATTAACAAGGAATCGAAAGGGCCCCGATGGGGGCCCTTCCGGCAGTCCTGTCCTGAGCTTGCTGGCGGTCGCTACCGAGCGGAACTCGGGAAGGCCGACAGCAGCCAGTGGGGCTTGGTCGACGCGTAGGAGCTCGCGTTCGCCGTGACCGAAGGGTCTGCGTAAATGACGTTCGGGCCGTCCGCAGCGGTCTTTTGCTGCTGCATCCATTCCGTTGAACCGGGCACCGCTGCGGTCGTCGTCGCGCCGGTGAAACGGTCCGCAAAGCCAACGTCCTTCGGCTGGGCTGCCGCATAGGTCTTGGCAGGACGGGCGACAGGCGCCGGAACGGCGACGTGCAGTGGCTCGGACCCGGTTTGCGGGAGGTTCACGCGAAGAGTCGGGAACGAGTAGCGGGGTAGGCCAATCGAAAGCATGTCGGTCGGCGCAGCGTCGACCGGGGGCGGAGCCTTTAGATATTCGATCAGGGTCCCCATCGCGGCCAGCAGCTGGTAGTCGGCGAAGACCACGACGCCGCGGGCTGAGGTGAGCGAGACCGACGCGTTGAAGAACTGGTTCTGCGCGTTCAAGAGATCGATCAGCGAACGCTGGCCAAGTTCGTATTCCTTCTGGAACGCCGCGATGGTCTTGCGATCCGCTTCCAGCTGACGCGTCAAAGCGGCGATGCGGGTGGCCGTAATTGTGCGGGCATTCCACGCCTTGTCGATCGACTCATACGCGTCGCGCTGCAGGCGGGCGTGGCGCATGGTGGCTTCGGTAAAGCGCTCGGCCTTCTCCGACCTGTTCCAGGCATCCTGGCCGCCGCGGAAGATGTCCCACGACATCACAACCTTGCCGCTGTAGTCCTCATGCGTAATGGAGGGAGTCCCCGGGGCCGCCACGTAAGGATAGGAGTTGTCGTAATGGGTTGCCCGTCCCTCGAGATAGAATTTCGGACCGAACGTGCCGTCGGTCGCCTTGAACGCATGCTTGGCGGCGTCGGCGTCGGACTGTGCCGCCGCGATCGTCGAATTGAACCGGAGCGTGGTCGCCAGCGCTTCGTCGCGGCTGTGCGGCAATCCCGCGAGAGGGGCGGGGAAGCGAACATTGATCGGCTCAAGGCCAACAGTCTTGCGGTATTTCGCCCTGGCGTCATCGAGGCTGCGCTGGAATTCGGCAAGTGCCGCACGGGCGGCCTCGACGCGCTCGCGGGCTTGCTCCAGATCGCCTTCGCCGGCCCGGCCGCCCGAGAAGCGGGAGTTCACGTTTGAAAAGATCTTCTCGTGATTGGCGACGTTCTGCTGGGCAAGGCTGACCAGCCGCATGTAGCGCGTGACGTCGATGTAGCCTTCGGCGGCGTCGAGGGCCAGCAGCTCGGTTCTCTCCTTGACGCGGGAGGCGGCGGCATTGACGCGCGCGGTCTGGCGCCAGACGTCATAGATCGACGAAAAACCGTCCCACAGCAGCTGGCGTACCACCACAGATTCCTGGCTGCCATTGCGCCATGGGCCTGACCCCACGGTCGGCGCCGCCTGAATGTTCGGGCTAATGAAGCCCGGCGATTGATCGAATTTTTCCGGGCCGTAGCTGGCGTCAATGCGTACCTGCGGCAGCAGCGTGCTTTGGGTTTGCCGCAGCTCGCTTTCCGTCGCCCGCCGGTTCGCGGAAGCCTCGCCAACACCCGGATTGGTCAGCATGGCCTGGCGCAGAGCATCATTAATTGAAAAAACCTCGGCACATGCTGGCGTCGCCGCCAAGCATAGGCACGCAATGACCGTGTATGCCGACTTCATAATCTCAGCCCCTACTCACAAAAATATTCTGTAGAATCCTCCGAAGGGTAACAAAGGACAGTTCCGCGACCTATGACATTTCAGCCACACAGGCGCCCTAAGTGGGGACCGAGCCATCAGTGCCGGCGCGCGGAAATCTAAACGTTTTTATTAAAACTCAATGATTTATCTGGCATTTTTTGGTCTCGTGAGCTGGTGCCGAGCCGCAACACCGGGCACCGGAACATGAAAGATCAGTTAAGCCTGTCCTAAGGTTTGGCGGCAGCCGGCGACTGCTGACGACAGGTCGCCAGGTAGGTTGCAACGAAGGGGGCGGCCTTGGTGTCCGCGGAGGGGCCTCCCAGTCGGCTCGTTAGTTTGTAGAGCGACTTGTCGCCAAAATAGAACCGGAAGATCTCGGCCGTGGTGTCGTCCGTGCGGGTCGCGAAGATCGACGCGGCGGTGCGGCGGGCGGCCGCAAAGACGTAGGTCGTGAGCTTGGCTCCTCCCTTGCCTTCTGCCGCGACAGATGTCCCCCAGGTGACCGTGAAGGTGTCGCCATCGATCACGACGGCGGGCCGGACCGTATCGAGATCGTCATCGATCCACTGGGCGTCACCGCCTTTGCCTGACGGGCCGAGCTCGACCCGTTTGCCCCGCGGCGTGTCGCAGGTGAACGTGGAAGGTTCGGCGACCGCGGCGCTCGTCGCCGCCAAGAACAGCAACAGGACCTCCACATGGGTATTACTCTCTGTTTCGTTGTTTGGGGGATAGTGATGTCAGCGCCCGACTCGCGCAACTCGGTGATTTACGGACAAGCAGAGCTGCTTTGCTTCCCCGCCGGAAGAGGCGCCCGCGATCTCACTCGGGCGCGATCGGGTGCGCTGGACGTTCGATCGATGCCCTGAGGCTTTCGAGTTCGAGGAAGACGTCAGCTTGCCTGCGAAGCTCATCGGCGATCATGGGAGGCTTTGTTCGGATGCTGGAAACGACCGTCACGCGGACACCAGCCCGCCTGACGGCTTCGACAACGGCGCGCAAATCACCGTCGCCAGAGAACAGGTACGCGTGGTCGATGCGGTGCGCGATTTCCAATGCGTCGACCGCGAGCTCGATGCCGATGCTGCGCTTCATTCGCCGCCGCCCTTCGCCGTCATCGTGCGTTTTGGCCAGCTTTCTCCTGACCGCATATCCGTTGTAATCGAGCCAATCCACCAGCGGCCGAAGGCTGCTGAACTCGTCGTCGTCTCTCACGACCGTGTAGAAGTAGGCGCGGACGATCTGTCCATACTTGCCGAACTCCGCGAGCAGTCGCCGGAAATCGATCTCAAAACCGAGGTTCTTGACCGTGGTGTGAAGATTCGCGCCATCGATGAAAAGTGCAATGCGATCGGTCATCTCAAGTCCCCATGACCCCCGGATCAGTCGCTGTACGCTTTGGTTTTGAATAATTCTCGAGCGCATCGTGGGTGAGCGCCAAAACTGAAATGACTGATCCTAGAGCAAGGACTCGGCCTGGAAAAAGTGAAAATTTTCGCCAACCCGGATGCCATACGAATCATGCGCCTGTTGATAACATAACGGTCGAAAGCGCGCGGCTGGCCGCCCACGCAAACAAAACGATTGTCGTTGAACAACGATGCGGCCGTTCGCGCCGACGAGGCACGGAGGCGCATTCGCCAGCGCAGAAAAATTTGCCGCCATGGCGATTCGATGGCATCGGCGGTTCGAGCACGTGCGCAACGCCGATTCTGATCTCTGCAGCGTCAGAAATGAACGCCCGCCGTCGATGCCGAGCAAAGGTGCAGCGCGGCCGTGCCGCCCGCCGCTACTCACAAGGCGATTGTTGCGTCACCGACAAAACTACATCTAAAATCAATCTAGTGTAGCGGCATCATTTCGTGCCGGCGCGATATTTCGAGATACCACTTTTTTGCAGATGCAGATTTTGGTCGATACCAATTTCGCCGCAGGAAGGACGGCCTTGCGTGCCCACATTACGCAGATGGTTATTCTAGCGGGCGGGTGTGGATGCGCGGCGGCGTGTCTGTCGCGCCGCCTCAACCAGTCTCTCGCATGCATTGCTAACGAGCCGTCGCGATCGACCCATTGCTCGATGTTCCGATCAGCAGGAGGCAGGGTGGGGAGCTCGCGATGGGGCTTGCCGTGATCGATATCGCAATCGGGCGTCCGATCGAGGCGGGCGGCAGGGAGTGTTGGGCAAGGCGCGCGAGATGCTTGGTCGTTCTCTCGTTCTGCATCATGCTGTCCTGTTGCGGGGCCGCTCGCCAGGCCATCGAGAAGGAGGCGGGACCGGCACCGGATCCAATAACGGAGACGGCAACAGCGGCCACAGAGCCGACACCAGCGGCGACAACGACACCGACGCCGGAGGCGACAGGGACGCCGGCACCGGCGGCGGAACCGGTCAACCTGAACGGCGCACTCGCGGAATGCCGGAACGCGTTTCCGGATCAGATCGCGCAGGCGGTCGCGAGAGCGTCGTGTGTGATCAAGGCGACCGAGCTCGTCCGACCGCTATTGCCGTTTCCCGATCTGCTCGATCGGGAGAATGCGCTGCGCAAAGCGCTGGCCGAGCAGGTTCAAGCAAGAACAATGTCCCTGCTTGAGCGCAACATCCAGATTCAGAAGCTGCATTCGCAGCTCCTCGAAGAAGAGCGCAGTAGGCTATCGACCGCGCCGGCGGACGGGAGCAAGCCGCCGCTGGCGGTCACGCAATGGCGGCAATCCAATGGGGACAGTTGCGGCCGGCTCGGAGGCGACTCGGGGACGTGTTATTGAGTGGAAGGTCATAGGTCCGCCTCTTCCCGAGAGGTGGCTCGCCTACACTGCGGCAATTGGGCGGTCCGAGCCGATCCTCATCATGGGAGGACGAGCCGTGGCAGTTCGTTGAGAAGCTTTGTCGGAATCGACGTCGCGAATCTGAAAAATGCCATCGCGATCGCCGAAACAAGCCGGGGAGGAGAGGTTCGCTTTTTCCGTGAGGTCGATGCGTCGGCAACCGGCATGCGTCGAGCCTTTAAACGGACCGCCAGCCGGCTTATTGGTGTGCATCTCTGTGCGAGGCTGGTTCGACTAGCTACGGGCTCTATCGCCTAATCCTGTGGCTCGGCCACGAACACGACGTGGGTGCCTCGGATAGCTTCGCACGTGGTGGGTGGGCTGTTAGAGCGCGTGCTGCGCGAAGCGCCCACAGGCCGACGCACTTTGATCTGCATCAAGGTCTAGGCTGGCGATCACGGACTAAGCAAGGGATGGAGGCGGGCCTCCGCCTCCATCCCTGAGGCTTCAACAGAGGGAAGAACATTATGCGCAAATTATTCGGAGCAGTATGTTTCTCACTGTTACTTTCTGCAGTTCCTGCAAATGCATTCGATCAAAGTCAGAAGGACGAACTCGGGAAGATTAGCACCGCCTATGAGCAGTATTTCAACAAGCAGGATGCTGCAGGCATTACTTCACTTTTTGCGAAAAATTACCTGCGCGTTAAGCCAATGGGGATTGTTGACAACACGAAATATTATGAAGGAGCGTTCAAGGCCGGGATGAATCACTTGGAAATAAGAACAACCGACGTTCAGCTCTTGTCGGAGAGCATGGCTATGCGAACCGGCGAGGCCCGCGTAACCGGCAAGAGTGAGAAAGGTGATCCTCTGGAATTGAACGCCTTCTGGACCAGTCTCGATGTTCGTGAGAATGGCCAGTGGAAAATTCGTATGCTGACGTCGATGCCCAAGGCACCGCCGCAGCCGCAAGAGGAAGCAGCCAAATAACCTGAGGCGTCGGCGAACTTCGGGGCGGCAACTGCCGCCCCACATTCCGTGCTACAACTCCGGGGATCCTTGTGGCCCGTGGCTTGGGTCTCGGCGGGCTTGAGCTGCGCCGCCCTGCCGATGCGTGCGACGGCACGTCGGAGACCAGAATGCGCCGGGTCGTTGAACGGATCGCCAGCCGATTTGTCGGTGTGCAGCTCTGTTACGAAGCCTGTCCGACCGGCTACGGCCTTTATCGTCTGATCCTATTGCTCGGCCTTGAATACGCAACCCTGATGCGAGGAATACGGCGATCTGGTGAAGACTAACCGCCGAGGCCCCATCAACTTGATCATGCGCGAGCCCAGAACACGTCTGGCGGATCGAGAGCGAGCTTGGCGCGCCTTCGGCCTTTACCTGGGCGCAAACCAAATGCTCGGCAACACCAAGGCGCACCTCGCGTCTTACGTCGCTGGCAAATGGAAGAGCCAGCGCAGGATCGGGCCTGGCGCGCAGGTGTCGACGTGTGGGGCGTCATCAGGCCTAATTAGCGTACCGCGTCCCTGCGAGGCTGCGTCGGCATGCCCGGCGCCCCAGGTTTTTCTCGTCAAAGCCTGCGGATTGCATCGCGTGCCGGTCTCTCAAGGACACCTTCAGATTCGCCCCATGATCCACGGCTCGTTCCAAGCGATAGCACTGCAATGGTCAATGCGGCGATGACATAGAGGAGGAATTCGGTTCTCGTGACGTTGAACATCATTTGAGTCCTCGTTCGCCTCTGTTTGCGTCTGCTCAGGTGGCGTGCGTGGTTCTAAAATTCCACGGGCGTATCCAGGGTGAGCACCCTAGCCGAAATGATTAATCCTGGAGCAAGGACTTGGCAGGGAAGAAGCGGAAGTTCTTGCGATCGCGGGTAGCGTACGAATCGTGCGCTTTCTGATAAGACGGCGGTCGCGGGCCGGCTTGCAAGCGGCCATGCCATTATTTTGATATTCTGCGCGTTCGTGCCGCGGAAGGTCTGCCAGGCGCTCCCGCGATCAGCGAATTTGGGAGCCGTCTCGAGAGGAGCTGCGATACCTGCTCGTTCGGCGCAGAAGCTTGGTCTGCGCGGAGAGGTCCACAATTACCTGCATCGTTGGCCGGAGGGCTTGCGTCCGAAGCGAGCGCCGAGCAACGGTTCGACCGGATTTGAAATTTCAATGGTCATCCAGCAGGAATCATTTGCATTTTTGAGGTCGGCGCGCTGGCGAAAGCTCGGAAAAGCGGAGATCGGATGCGCGGGGGAGATCGATCTCTTCCCGGATAGGTTGATATTGCGTTAATTTGAAAAAGCGGATTACATGCCGGTTTGAATTTGTGTGTCCCCGCAGCGCGTTAGCGGTGCGGTTTTTTTGCTGCGTGCGCTTAGCGACCGCGTGCAATGCGCGGTCAGGTGATCCGGATACAGCGCCGGATCATTGCCGCGAGTGCTCATATTTTAGGGGGTTTATGCTTCATGGCTACCATCGACGTTACAGCTCAGAGCTCAACAGCCACCACCGATACCGGAGCAGTTTTCACGAACGTAGCGTCGGTTGCTTCGACCGGCACAGGCGTATTCGACAGCTTTCTGGTTATCCAGAACAACGGCACCGAGCAGGGCTACAATACGGATGGCTCGCCTCTGCCGCTTGACGACAAACAAGCATCGCATACCAACGCAATCCTGCTTTCGTCGATTCCGGTGGTCACCGGAGATGGTCAGAACGGCACCGTTGCAGGAACTCAGTACCTCGAGTTCAGACTCGACATCAATCAAAACGGGTCGGCCAACCAACCCCAATTGATCTCGTTGGATCAATTGAAGATCTATCAGGAAAGCAGCGGTAATCTCCTGACCGACTTCGCCGGCGAAACGCCGAAATTCGACCTTGGCGACAATACGGTTTTGCTTAACGCGCAGTGGGATGCGGGCAGCGGCAAGGGTGATTATGTGATCCTTGTCCCACTTTCCAATTTCGATACGTCCGGAGCCGACCCTTACGTTTATCTCTATTCGCAGTTTGGCGCTGTTGGCGGTGACTATGCTGCAAATAGCGGTTTTGAAGAATGGGGTGTCATCGGAAGTGGAGGGAGCGGGCTCGGCGCGCTGAGCGTCGTCAAACAGGTTCACGATATCGATGGCAATACTCAAAATTTGGTGGTCGACCATGCCGGCCAGCAGATTGATTACAGCATTGAGGTTGGGAATACCGGAACGGGCGTGCTTACCCTGACGTCAGTTACCGACCAAATCGAAAGCTTAGGCGCCACGGCTGCTGTTGCCGTGACAACGACTTTCAATAATGCGACGTACAATCTGGGTGATACGAACCATAATAACCTGCTCGATCCCGGCGAACACTGGCAGTACACAGCTTCGTACACCGTTCAGCAGGCTGATATCGACCATGATGGCTACGGCACCGGCGCAGGTGGCGCGCCAGGTGATGGCTTCATCGACAACCTGGCTACAGCATCAGCACCGGGTGTTCCCGATGCTATGGATACAGCGTCTGTCGCAATCGACTACAAGCCGTCGATGTCGATCGATAAGACGGTGGTATCGGTCGACGACGTCAATGGTGACGGGCTGACCGACGCGGGCGACGTCATTCACTACAACATCCATGTCGCGAACACGGGTAATGTGACGCTGACGGGCGTGACGGTGACTGACCCGCTGACGGGCGATCCGGCGGGCGGTTTGTCGACGCTTAACGTCGGTAGCAGCGAGGATCTGGTGGCGACCTACACGCTGACGCAGGCCGACATCGACAACCACGGCTCCAACCTGGTTGATCTCATCCAGGACGACAAGATCACCAATACGGCGACCGCGGACAGCGACCAGACCTCCCCGGTCAGCGACTCGGTTGATCAGCCGATCGACTACAAGCCGTCGATGTCGATCGTGAAGACAGTGGTGTCGGTAGATGACGTCAATGGTGACGGGCTGACCGACGCGGGCGACATCATTCACTACAATATCCATGTCGCGAACACGGGTGACGTGACGTTGACCGGCGTGACGGTGACCGACCCGCTGACGGGCGATCCGACGGGTGGCCTATCGACCCTGGCGGTTGGGAGCAGCGAGGATCTGGCGGCGACCTACACGCTGACGCAGTCTGACATCGACAATCACGGCTCGAACCTGGTTGATCTTACCCAGGACGACAAGATCACGAATACGGCGACCGCGGATAGCGACCAGACCACCCCGGTCAGCGACTCGGTGGATCAACCGATCGACTACAAGCCGTCGGTCGATCTGACCAAGACGGTCCTTTCCGTCACGGGAGGGCATGCTGATCATGTTGGCGATGTCATCACCTATCAGATCACCGTGGAGAACACCGGCGACGTGACGCTAACCGGGGTCAAAGTAACGGATGCGCTAGAAGGCTATTCCCTTGCCACGTTGGACAATTCGACCGTGACCGGAGACAACGGAAACCACGTCCTCGATGTGGGTGAAACCTGGACCTACACAACGACCCACACATTGACCCAAGCGGACTTGGACAACAACTGGCTCAATGGTGGCGATGGCGTATTCGATAATACCGCCACGGTCACTGACAATCAAAACGTAACGGACTACGACACGGCTCACGTCCTACTGGGACCGGGCGTGCGGACGCCCGGCTTCTGGGCACAAAAGACCTGGCAAACATTCTGGGACGGTAACGCAAATAATCAACCTAAGCAGGCCGGAACAGATGGCTTTGCGAGCGGCGAAATCACCTATGCCGTAGATTCAAATCACGACACACATGTTACCTCTGCTGACAAAGCGGGTCTCTTGATCGGTGATTACAATCTCAACGGAGTCCAGGACATCGGCGAAAACGTGCTGTTCATCTCGACGGCCGATGCACTTACGCTGCTGAATGCGTCCGACAAGCAGGTCCAGGATGGCCGCTATATGTTGGGCAGGGACGTCGTAGCCACTTGGCTCAATTATCTTGAAGGTAATGCAATCGGAAATGGTTCGGCCGGCACTGCAAGGCACGACATTGATGATGCAATCAAGTGGCTCGAATACACGCAAGCCAAACCGGGTGCCATCGAAAACAGTGCGGATTTCCATACCTTGTCGGTGGCGGACGACCTTACGTCGAGCTCGGCCGTCAAGACGTCATCTGCGATATGGAGCGGCCCGGTGGTAAATGTGCCGCTGCTCGGTCAAGCCATCGATCTCTCGGCAAGCCATCTCCACACCGATCTAGATCACTACAACAACTTAGGCTTCGTCTGACCGCACGACAGAGGAGGGGCTCGGACGAGAGTATTCTCGTTCGGGATCCTCTGCTTGCCCACGGGATACCGGCATTGCCGTCAGCCGTACTCATGAGACGCCCGGTGACCCGGTCAATCGCGCAGCAGGATCTGAGGGACAATGTCCGGCGCGCGCGTCGTTTCGCTCTGTATCGTGCTGGCCTGTTGCGGGGTCGCTCGCCATGCCATCGAGCAGGCGGCCGAGCCTGAGCCGCCAGCGGTCAACCTGAAGGCGCGCTCACGGAATGCCGCAGCGCCTTCCCCGACCAGATCGCACAGGCGGTGCAGCGCGCGTCCTGCGTAATCAAGGCGGCCGAACCCGTTCGGTCGCTGGCGTTTCCGAGAGTACAACGCGCAAAGCGTTGGCAGAGCAGTATCTCTCCGGCGAAGGCCGCCTTGTGTAGTTTGCGAGGCGGCCTGAGGATTTGACCTTAAGTCTAGCTTTAAGGTCACGTCGGGAATGCAGGTCAATGTGTTGGGCGCCGAGCGTCGGCGGCGATGGAGTTACGACGAGAAGGTCCGCCTTGTCGAAGAGACCTTGCAGCCCGGCGAGACGGTCTGCGGGGTAGCACGCCGGCACGGGGTGGCTCATAGCCTGCTGTTCACCTGGCGTCGACAAGCGCGCCAGGGGCGACTGGGCGGAGATGCTGCGCCTGCTCTTGTGCCCGTCG